>JBOGHR010000624.1:0-1770 GCA_050744905.1 Acidimicrobiales bacterium | reverse complement strand
AGCCGATCCCTCACAGGCCGAGGGCCGACTTGAGGTCGCTCAGCCGGGAGAGGGCCTCCCAGGTGAACTCCTTGTCGCTGCGCCCGAAGTGCCCGTAGGCGGCCGTGCGCTGGAAGATGGGCCGGCGCAGCTTGAGGTCGCGGACGATGGCGGCGGGCCGCAGGTCGAACACCTCGTTGAGGGCGGCGCCGATGCGCACCGGGTCGACCTGCTCGGTGCCGAACGTCTCGACCATCACCGACACAGGCCGGGCCACGCCGATGGCGTAGGCGACCTGGATCTCGCACCGGCGGGCCGCGCCCGACGCCACGACGTGCTTGGCCGCCCACCGGGCGGCGTAGGCGGCCGAGCGGTCCACCTTGGTGGCGTCCTTGCCGGAGAAGGCGCCGCCGCCGTGGCGGGCGGAGCCCCCGTAGGTGTCGACGATGATCTTGCGGCCGGTCAGCCCCGTGTCGGCGTGGGGGCCACCCAGCTCGAAGCGGCCGGTGGGGTTGGCCAGCACGCGGAAGCGCTCATGGGCCAGCTCGTCGGGCAGCATGGGGTGGATCACGTGCTCGATGAGGTCGGGCTTGAGCAGCGTCTCCAGGTCCAGCCCGGGCTGGTGCTGGGTGGAGATGAGCACCGTGTCGAGGCGCACGGGGCGGCCGTCCTCGTAGATGACCGTCACCTGGGTCTTGCCGTCGGGGCGCAGGTAGGGCAGCACGCCGGCCTTGCGGACCTCCGAGAGGCGCTGGGCCAGCCGGTGGGCCAGCCAGATGGGCAGCGGCATGAGGTCCTCGGTCTCGTCGCACGCGTAGCCGAACATCATCCCCTGGTCGCCCGCCCCCTGGCTCTCCAGCGCCTCGTCGGCGTCCTCGGCGATCCGCTGCTCGAGGGCCCGGTCGACCCCCTGGGCGATGTCGGGGGACTGGGGGTCGATGGAGGTGATGACGCCGCAGGTGTGCCCGTCGAAGCCGTACGACTCGCGGTCGTAGCCGATGGCGCACACCGTGTCCCGCACGATGCGGGGGATCTCGACGTAGGCCGAGGTGCTGATCTCCCCCGCCACCACGACCAGCCCGGTGGTCAGGAGGGTCTCGCACGCCACCCGGCCCATGGGGTCCTCGGCCAGGATGGCGTCGAGGATGGCGTCGGAGATCTGGTCCGCCATCTTGTCGGGGTGGCCCTCGGTGACGGACTCGGACGTGAACGTGGATCGGTTGGTCACGGCGCGCTCCTCGTGAGGAGGACGACGGCATCGACCACGGCGCGCGCCACCTCCCGCTTGTCGGACAGGCCAACAGTGTGCTCGCTCCCGTCGGCGGCGACCAGCACGACGGCGTTGGTGTCGGCGTCGAAGCCGGCCCCCGGCGCCGACACGTCGTTGGCCACGACCAGGTCGAGGCCCTTCTCCCGCAGCTTGCGGTGGGCGGAGGCGGTCACGTCCGACGTCTCCGCCGCGAACCCCACCAGCACCTGGCCCGGGCGCCGGGCGCGCCCCAGGGCGGCCAGGATGTCGGGCGTCGGCTCGAGGACGACCTCCGGCACCCCGTCGGCCTTGCGGAGCTTGTGGCGGGCGGGCGCCCGGGGGCGGAAGTCGGCCACCGCGGCGGCCATGATCACCACGTCGGCGTCCCCCGCGGCGCCCAGCACGGCGGCCTCCATCTCGGCCGCCGTCTCGACGGCCACGACCTCGACGCCCCAGGGCGGCGCGAGCGCCGTCGGCCCGGCCACGAGCGTGACTTCGGCCCCCCGCTGCCGGGCGGCGCGGGCGATGGCGAAGCCCATACG
>JBOGHR010000623.1:0-6324 GCA_050744905.1 Acidimicrobiales bacterium | reverse complement strand
GGGTCGGCTGGCGGCCCCCGCTCCGTCACCCGCGGCGGGGGCTGAGCTCTGGCTGGGGTCAGTCCTGCTTGCGGGCGATCGCCCGGCCCAGCTCCTGCTTGGACATCGACGAGCGCCCGCGCACGCCGAGCCTCTTGGCCCGCTCGTACAGCTCCTGCTTGGTGTGGCCCAGCACGTCGACGCCGCCCGCCGACCGGCCGCCCTCCCGGCCGCCTCGCTTGGCCCGCTCGTCGGACGGGCCCTTGTGGTCCTTGGGCTCCCAGTGGTCGCCCACCTTCTCGAAGCTGTGCTTGAGCGCGGCGAACGCCGTGCGGTGGGCCCGCTCCTCGGAGTCGTACTGCTCGTGCGCCGACTCCAGCGACTTGCGGAACGTGCGTCGGGCCTTGGCCGGCGATCGCCGGACCGTCCCCGGCAGGTCCTTGTCGGTGTCCTTGGGCATCGGATCCCTCCTCGCGAGGCTTCCCTGGATTCGTACCCCGGCCGGCCCGGGTAGGACACCGGCGGCGACGCCACGCGCCCGGCGAAGGGGGCCGGCGCGCCACGGGAGACGCCGACCAGCCGCCGGGCGTCCCCGTCAGGACGCTCCACGAGGAGGACCATGGATCTCGCAACTGCCGCGCCGCTGCTCGCCCAGGCCGCCGAACCGGGCGCCTCCGGGCGCACCGCGTGCGGGACCCCCGAGGAGAGCAGCGCCGTGTGCCGCGCGGTCCTGGCCGCCACCGAGAACGAGCTGATGGCCAACATGGCCGAGACAGTGGTGGTTAAGCCGGCCAAGGTCGTGCTGATCCTGGGGCTGGCCTACGTGACGACGCGGCTGGTCGCCCGCGCCGTCCGCCGGTTCGTGGCCGGCGTGAAGAGCGAGCAGGGCCGGCGCCAGGGCGCCCAGCGGGACCACGCTCCGACCGCCCTCGTCCCCACCGGCGAGCCGCCCGGGAGCCGGGCCGCCCAGCGGGCCGAGACCATCGGCGACCTGATCCGCAGCATCGCCGGCTTCGCCGTGTGGACGATCGCCGTGCTCATGGTGCTCGGCGAGCTGGGCCTCAACCTCGGCCCGCTCATCGCCGGCGCCGGGATCGTGGGTATCGCCCTCGGCTTCGGCGCCCAGAACCTGGTCCGGGACTTCATCTCCGGGATCTTCATGATGGTCGAGGACCAGTACGGGATGGGCGACGTGGTGGACGTCGGGCCGGCCAGCGGCGTCGTCGAGGCGGTGAGCCTGCGAACCACCCGCGTCCGCGACGTCGACGGCGTGGTGTGGCACGTCCCCAACGGCACCATCGACCGGATCGGCAACAAGTCGCAGCAGTGGTCCCGCGCCCTGCTCGACGTCGCGGTGGCGTACCACACCGACGTCGACTTCGCCGGCGAGGTGATCAAGCGCACCATCGTCGACGAGTGGCGCGACGAGCGCTGGCAGGACGTCATCCTGGAGGAGCCGCAGGTGTGGGGTGTGGAGAACCTGGGGGCAGACGGGGTGACGATCCGGATCGTGGTGAAGACGCTGCCGTCGAAGCAGTGGGAGGTGGCACGCCACCTGCGGGCCCGCATCAAGGCCGCCTTCGACGAGGCGGGCATCGAGATCCCCTTCCCGCAGCGGACGATCTGGCACCGCAACCCGCCGGGCGCCGCTGTCCCCGGCGGCGACGGCCGGGCCGCCGGCGACGGGCGTCGCTCGGACAGGCCCGACCACGAGGCCGGCGCCGAGCCGGCCATGTCGTCGCCCGGGCCCAAGTCCGACTGACGGGCCCGGCCGGCCGGGCCCCGCCTGGCCACGGGGGCCGCTCCGCTAAGGTATCCCCCGGTTCAGCGACGCCTTGGCGACGGCAGGTCCCAAGGTCCTGTGGTGCAGTTTGGAGTGCACGCCGGCCTGTCAAGCCGGAGGTCGCGGGTTCAAATCCCGTCAGGACCGCGGTCGGGTAGCTCAGTTGGTAGAGCGCGCGCCTGAAAAGCGCGAGGTCACCGGATCGACGCCGGTCCCGACCACCACAAAACCGCAGGTCAGCAGGGGTGCGGGGCTCCGGTGGGGTAGGGCGACCGAACCGGCGTGCCAGATCCGTGCCAGAACGTGGCGGTCACTTCTGGCTCGTGCCAGATCCTCACGGTCACTTCCGGTCGTTCGGGAGCCGGCTCGGCGTCGGCCGCTGGGAGGCCGCGGTACCATGACCACCGTGTCCAGGACGGTCGCACAGGACCGGGTCGCCACCCGGGCCGAGGTATTGAGCCAGCGCCGCCGACTGGCCGAGCTGGCCGCCGAACACGGCCTGGCCCGGCCGAGGGTGGACGGCAGAGGGACGGTCATCGTCCACTGCGAGGAACCCGGTTACCGGCTGGTGGCCCGCTACGCGACCGAGGCGGCCAGGGTGGTGGACGCGTGGGTGAACGTGATCACCGACGACGTCCCCGCCGCGGAGGTCGACGCCGAGGCGCTGTGAGCGCCGCTCTCGTCCAGCTTGATCGAGTGCTGGCCCGCATCGAGGACCTGGTCGCCCTCGGGCGGGGCCGCTTCGACAGCGACGACCTGGTCCGTCTCGCCGTCGAGCGGCTGTGGATCTACGCCGGGAACCTCGCCCTCGACCACTGCGACGACTCGGCGGTCCCGGCCGGCGTCGGTCCGTGGTCCGAGCTGATCGCGCTCCGGCACGTCTACGCCCACTACCTGCCGGACCAGATCAACCCGACGAGGGTGTGGGCCGACACGGAGGGCGACGTCGGGTCGCATTCGAGCCGAGGTCGCAGCAGCCGCTGAGTCCGGCTGATCTGCGGTGCCGGCGGCCGGCCGTTGAAGTGGGTCAACGGCGGAGCCGGCGACCGGGTCGGGACGGCGGGTCATCGACGTCGGCCGGGTCCGCCGGCCGAAGACCGGCTTCCTCGGCCATCGCGTCGAGACCCTCGGCGATGCGCCGGTCGTCGGCGGCGTGCTGGTAGATCATCGACGCGCGGGGGCTGGCATGGCCCAGGCGGGACATCAGCTCCTTGGTGGTAGCCCCGGTCCGGGCGGCGAGGGTGCCGGCCGCATGTCTCAGGTCGTGGAAGCGTAAGCCCGTCATCCCGGCCGCCTCGGCGGCCGGGAGCCACACCCGCTGGCGGAAGTTGCTGCGCTCCAGTGGCGTGGCCTCCTCGGAGAGGAAGACGTGGTCGTCGGGCCCGGCGCCGTCGCCGTAGCGGGCCCGGTGGCGCTCCAGCTCGGCCACCAGCACGGCAGGAAGGGCGACGGTGCGCCGACCAGCCCTGCTCTTGGGGTCGTCCTCGATCACCTCGCCGGAAGCCAGGCGCAGACGCTTCCGGCGCACGGCGATAGTGGCGCCGGCGGCAAGCCAGGTGGCCCCCTCGGCCGCCACCCGGGCCAGCGCCTCGGCGACGACGGCCTCCCGGTCCAGCGGAGCCGTGCCGGGGAGAGCCGGCTGGGCGGGCAGCTCCAGGGTGTCGGTGCCCAGAGCGGCGGCCCGGCGGTGCCACTCGGCCCGGAGGACCTCGGCGTCGCCCACCGGCTCCTTGGCCGGGCGGGTCTCGAGCACGGCCCGGCGCTCCAGGCGCCACAGGGTGCGGGGGCCGGGCTCGTCGCCGTGGTGGGCGTCGACCCAGGCGGCCACCAGCTCGGCCAGGCGGCGTCCACCTGCTCGGAGCGCTTGGAGAACTCCTCCACCAGCGCCGCCGGCACCTTGGCGAGATCGCCATGGCCGTCGGCCACCGGCCCCCAGGCCAGGCCCAGGCGGGCGGTCAGCTCGGCACGGAGGGCCGAGGCGTAGACCCAGCCGATGCTGCGCTGCTGGCGCTTGAGGAACCGGGCGTCGAGGGCCAGCCAGCGCCCGGTGGGGTCCTGGACCTTGGCGGCCACGATGGCGTGGCTGTGCAGCTGGGGGTCGGCGGCCCGGCTGGTGTGCTGGCGGAACACCGCCACGGCGAGGCCCTGGGTGTCCACCTGGTGGACGCCGTCGGTGCCCCGGCGGGTCAGCGCACCGTGGTGCTCGAACCCGTCGAGGGCGGCCGCGGTGGCGGCGTCGTGGGCGGCGGCGACCTCGGCCCGCACGAAGCCGTCGGGCGACAGGGCCCACAGCACCGACACGGACTTGGGGGCCGAGAAGGTGGCGTCGAAGGCCCGGGCCGAGCGGTCGCCGAAGCCCAGGCGCTTGCCGGCGGCCGGGTGGCGGGCGGTGAGGAGCGCCTCGAGCTGCTCGGCCCGCACCTCTCCGCCCACGCCCAAGGCGGCGCAACCGCCGCCCCGCCACCGCCCCGGCGGCTCGTTGCGGTCGAGGTAGTAGTCGACCGGCCCCCGGGCGACGCCGTCGCGGGTGGCCAGGCCGGCGTAGTAGGCGAGCAGGCCGTCGAGGCCGGCGGAGGACGCCTTGAGGGTGGTGGCCCGCATCATCGCCGGCGTCCCTCGCGGCGCAATGCACTCGTCTGTTGGTTCTGTTGGTTCTCGGGTTCGATGTGGAGCTATGCCGGCGAGCGCGCAGAATCTCGCGAGGAATCTGAAAGAAAGTTCTTCGGGCCCCTACTGGTCGCCGATCGTGAGGCGCTCGACGCGGCGCTGGTGCACGGCGTAGATGAACGGGCCCTCACCGGCGCAGGCGTCGACGATGGCGTCGAGGTTGTCGAGGAACCGCGCCGCCATTGCTTCGCCGGTCAGGTTCTGGTTGGAGAGGCAGAAGCAGCGGACGCCGTGCGCCTTCACCGTCTCGCGCTCGGCGAGGTTGTACCGGACCCGCCCGTCCTTCATGAACACCAGCCACCCGCGAGCGCCGGCCAGGTCCAGCCAGTCCTCGTCAGGCACCTTCTCGTCGGCGGGGACCCGTCGTGCTCGGCCAGGGTCGTCAGCCGGAGCCCGGCCGCCCGCAGCAGCGACGGGACGGTGATGCGGCCAAGGCTGCGGTCGAGGAAGAGGTCAGGCAGCCCGTCGGGATGCGACACGCAGCACGTCCTCGAGCTGGTCGACGGGGACGCCGAACTCGGCCGACAGCGCGTCGAGGGAGTCACCGGCCCAGAACCGCTGGAGGACGTCGTCTACCCGGGCGCCGCCCCGCTCGAAGATCGGGGCGCCGAACGAGCGGGTCGGGTGGGCGACCACCTGGGCGTGGCCATAGGCCGGGACGTGGATCCCCGAGGCGTAGCCGTCGGCGCCGTACTCGATGCGGCGCAGGTAGTCGTGGACGACGTCGGCGAACACCCGTTGCCCGCTGCGAACGACGAGCGTTCGCGCGCCGGCGCCGTCTGGCGTGTCGGCGTGGGACTCGCTGTAGTCGAAGAGCAGCTCGGCTCCGTCCGTGTAGAGGCGCCGGGACGCCAGGGCATGGTCGAGGCCCATCTCCCGCTGCAGGTGGGCAAGGGCGGGCCTGATCCGCTGGAGCGGCACCTCGCTCCGCCGCAGGGCTGAGAGGACGAGCGCCTCGGCCAGCCCGACGAAGGGCACGCACGGATCCGCCCGGCGATCGGTCGGAAGGCACGTGACGACCGGGTCGCCGGTCACGGTGGCACGGCCTGCGAAACGGCGGCTGTACCCCTTGGCCCACACGGCCAGCGTCGAGGGTGGCACGGCGACGATGCGCGCCGCCTCCGCCACCGTGTACAGCGGCACCTCGAAGCGTGTCCGGCTGGTCGTCGGCCTCACCTCCTCGCGCCTATTCAACCAGGGTCGAGCTCGTAGACGCCTCCCCCCGAGGCCAGTTCCGCGGTTCCGTGCGGCTCCGGCGCCCGAGGCTCGTACCTATTCGGCGTTACTGGTCAGGGTGATCAAGCGGCAACCGAGGCCTCGGACCGCCGCGCGATCCGGCAGTCGGTGCGGCTCGGGGACTGCCCGTCGGCCGCGCGTTCGGTTTCGGCGCAGGGGGGCCCGGCGTCCGCCCCGAGCGCCGACTCGGTGCACCCGATGGCGATCGGGTGGGCTCCGGCGAGCGACAGCCAGGATCGGCGGCGCCGCGTCCTGGTGCCGCTCCCGCCGAGTGTCGTGGCCATCGACGTTTGCTGTGATGCGGGCCGAGGATCGGTCCGACGCAGTCGCGCCTCCACCGTCTGGGTGATGCGGGAACCAACCGTCGCGTTGATGCGGTCGGCTGCGGGTGCGCCGAGGATGGAAACCGTGCTAACGCGAACCGAATCTAAGACCCCAGCCCGCTCGAGCGCAGACGTAGACGGACCGGCTGAGCGGGTCCAGGGGTGGGTGGCCCTGGTCCCCGTCGCGGCCTGTCTCGGCGCCGGGATCATCGGGTCTCCCGGCATGAGTGTGGGTCGTCGAGCGGGATGTTGACGGCGATGTCCTTGTAGCAGGCTGCGCTGAGCGCGCCGCCGGTCTCGGGAAGGCTGTACACGGACGGGCCGACCGATCCAGGG
>JBOGHR010000622.1:0-2560 GCA_050744905.1 Acidimicrobiales bacterium | reverse complement strand
GCCGGGGTCGGTGCCACCGGGCACCCGGCTGGTGCTCACCGACCGGCCCGTGCGCCCGGGTCCCGACCTGGCCGCCACCGCCGGGCTGGCGGCCTCGGTCGCGGGGGAGGGCGGATGCTGACCATCGGGATCGACATGGGCGGCACCTTCACCGACGGGTACGTGGCCGACGCCGGGCGCAGCTCGACCGTCAAGGTCCCCACCTACCGCTTCGACCTGACCCGCTCGCTGGTGCAGTGCCTCGAGGCGTCGGCCGCCGCCCTGGGCGAGGAGGTGGAGCCGTTCCTCGACCGCATCGACGTGATCCGACTGGCCACCACCATCGGGACGAACTCGGTGGTCGAGGCCACGGGATCGCGCGTGGGCCTGCTCGTGTCGGCGGGGTCGGAGACGAGGCTGTACGGCGACGGCGAGCACCCCGTCCTCGGCCGCTTCACCGCGCCCGACCTGGTGCACGGCCTCGACCTCCCGGTGGGCCGCGACCAGGTCCTCGCCGCCGCGCGCACGCTGGTGGGCCTCGGGGTGCGCCAGGTGGTGGTGAGCCTTCCCCGGGCCGCGGGCGGCGCCGACGAGGAGCAGCACGTGCGGCGCATCGTGCGCGAGCGGTACCCCGAGCACTACCTCCGCTCGGTGCCGCTCCAGCTGGCCGAGGAGGTCTCGGCGTGCAGGGACGACAGCCTCCGCACCGCCACCGCGGTGGTGAACGCCTACCTCCACCGCGACATGGCGCACCTCCTCCAGGCGGCCGAGCACGAGCTGCGGTCGGCGGGGATGCGGGCGCCGCTCCTCGTCGTCCACGCCAACTCGGGCGTGGCCCGCGTGGCCAAGTCGACGGCGATCAGCACGTACGGCTCGGGCCCGTCGGCCGGCCTGTCGGGGGCCGAGACCATCGCCGCCCGCCACGGCGACGACCTCGTGCTCACGGCCGACATGGGCGGGACCACGCTCGACCTCGGCTTCGTGGCCGCCGGCGGGTGCGAGCGCGACGCCCGCCCCTCGGTGCGGGGCGTGGTGGTGGCGCTGCCCATGAACCGCACCGAGTCGCTGGCCTGCGGCGGCAGCTCCCTCGTCACCCTCCTGGACGGCGCCGTCACCGTCGGGCCGCTGAGCGCGGGGGCCGTCCCGGGCCCGGCGGCCTTCGGTCGAGGCGGCACGCAGCCCACGCTCACCGACGCCGACCTCGTGCTCGGCCTGCTGGCGCCGGGGCGGGCGCTCGGCGGGCAGTTCGTGCTCGACGAGGACGCCGCCCGCAGGGTGATCGCCCACGGGATCGCGGCTCTGCTGGACTGCTCGGTCGAGGAGGGCGCCGTGGAGGTCCAGCGCGCCGCCACCGCGCAGATGCGCGCAGGGATCGAGCGGTTCCTGGCCCAGCGCGACGCCGACCCGGCGTCGGTGGTGCTCTACGCCTTCGGCGGCGCCGGCCCGCTGCACCTGTGGTCGGTGGCCGCGGCCGTTGGCGTGCGCGCCGTGCGGTCGTTCCCCTTCGGGTCGGCGTTCAGCGCCTTCGGCTGCACCACCGTCGCCGTGCGCCATCGCTACGAGTCGGCTTCGGGCGGTGCCGAGGCCGCGACGGCCGAGGGGCTGGAGGTAGTGCTCGGCCGCCTGGCCGCCAAGGGCGCCATCGACCTGCGCGGTGAGGGGTTCGCGGTCGACGACGCCGACCTGGAGATGGTGCTCATCGGGTTCGACGGCGGCGAGCTGGCGCGGGTGAGCGTGAGTGCCGCACCCGGGGGCAAGGGCGACCGCGTCGCCGCGCTGGCTGCCGCCGTCGCCGGCGAGGACGTCCCGTGGGCCGCGGTCGACGTGCTGGCCCTGGAGGTGTCGGTGCCGGTGCCCGAGGTCGTCCCCGCGCCCCCCGCCCCTGCCCGCCTCGACGCCCCGCTGGAGGAACGGAGGGTGTGGTGGGACGGGACGGCCTTCGACACGCCGGTGCGCCGGTGGTCGGCGCTTCCCGTCGGGGAATGGGTGCCCGGGCCGGTGCTGGTGGAGGAGCGGGACAGCACGCACGCCGTCGGCCCGGGGTGGAAGTTGCGCCGCGACGGGCTCGGGGCCGCCGCGTGGGAACGGGCATGACCGCCGCCGTGCGGCGCGGACCGGCCACGCCGGCGGAGGTGCTGGCGCCGCTCCCCATGGCCGAGCGGACGCTGGCGCGACTGGTGGAGGCCCGGGCGGTCACGGCCGGCGGGCACGTCGTGGCCGAGGTGGCGGGGGAGCCGCTCACGTGGGTGGACCTGGAGCGCCGTTCGGCCGGGCTGGCCGGCTCCCTGCACGCCCTCGACGTGCGCCGGGGCGACGTGGTGTGCCAGGTCGCCGGCAACACCGCCGAGCACGTGGTCACGCTCTTCGCGCTGGCCCGTCTCGGCGCGGTGGAATGCCCGGTCAACACCGGCCTGCGGGGCGCCCCTTTGCGTCATGTACTGGCGCACTCGGGGGCTCGCGCGATCGTGGCCGACGCCGAGCACCTCGAACGGCTGGCGCCGGAGGTCGACGGAACCGGCCTGGAGGTGGCCGTCGTGCGCGGCGACGCCGCCGGCGCCCTGGGGCGGCTCCGCACCCTGCC
>JBOGHR010000621.1:0-2968 GCA_050744905.1 Acidimicrobiales bacterium | reverse complement strand
GCCGGCGCCAGGCCGGGACCTGAGGCGCCGGCCCGGCGCCCGGGCCTTGCAAGCAACACGAAGCAGGTATTCGCGGTATGGTCTCGCTCCTTCGCCCGGGCGCCGTCGCCGCCCGGGCCTGTGGCCGCATCTACGTCTGGGGGAGGACCGCCCGTGCTCCGACGAGTCTTGGTGCCCGCGTGCTGCCTGGGGCTGGCCGCCGCCCTCGTGGCGGGCCCGTCGCCCGCCGCGGGCCAGGCGGGGACGCCGCGCACCGTGCGGGTCGCCATCAAGGGGTTCGAGAACAACATCACCCCGTTCACCGTCGGCTTCGGGGCCCTCCCGGCCACCAACGACATCCAGCACCTGGTCTACGACGCCCTGTTCTGGTCGCAGGTCAAGGACGACCCCGAGCCGTGGCTGGCCGAGTCGGCCGAGAGCACCGACGGCGGTTCCACCTGGGACGTGCGGCTGCGCGACGACGTGACCTGGCACGACGGCACGCCGTTCACCGCCGCCGACGTCGCCTTCAGCTTCGACTACTACAAGGCCCAGCCGGGCGCCTCCGGCCGCTACGCCCACCACGTCTCCGACGTCCCCGCCTACGACCGGTCGGAGATCGTCGACGACCACCGGCTCACCATGCACTTCAGCCAGCCGGCGCCGCAGTTCGAGATCATGCCGGGCGGCGACCTCCCCATCATCGCCAAGCACGTCTACGAGGGCGTCGACCAGCCGGCCGCCCGGACGACCGAGCTGCCGGTCGGCACCGGCCCGTTCGAGCTGGTGGAGATCGTGCCCGACCAGCGCTACCGGCTGGAGGCCAACCAGGACTACTTCAAGGGCGCCCCCCGGGTCGACCAGCTGGAGCTGGTGATCGTGAGGGACCCGGGCTCGGCCTACACCGCCCTGCGCACCGGCGACATCGACATGGTGGAGCGCAACGTGCCGCCCGAGCTGGTCGACCAGCTGCGCGGCGCCGACGGGATCGGCGTGGCCGAGAGCACCCGCTTCGACTCCATCCAGTTGTACTTCAACGCCCGCAAGGCGCCCTGGTCGGACCCCGAGGTGCGCAAGGCGATCAGCCTCGGCATCGACCACGTGGCCCTGGTGGAGACCGTCCTGCTCGGCAACGGCCGCCCCGGGCGGGACAGCTTCGTGCACCCCGACTCGCCCTGGGCCATCGACGGGGGGGAGCACGAGCACGACCCGGCGGCGGCGGCCGCCCGGCTCGACGACGCCGGGTACACCGCCAAGGACCCCGACGGCGTCCGCAAGGCTCCCGACGGCACCCGCCTCGAGCTCTCGGTGCTGGTGTCGTCGTTCGAGCCCACCGACATCCGGGCCATGCAGCTCGTCGCCGGACAGATCGCGCCCCTGGGCGTCAAGCTCAACGTGGAGCCGCTCGACCCGGCCACCCTCCGCACCCGCCGCCAGGCCCCGCCCGGCGGCATCCCGCCCTACGACGCCTACGTGTCCAGCCTGGAGGCGCACGCCCACGTCGACCCCGACGGCCTGTACTACTTCTTCCACTCGCCGGGGCCCAAGGGCTTCGGCGGCGCCATCACCGGCTACACCAACCCGGAGTTCGACCGGATCGTCGAGGAGGCGACGGGGAAGGAGGACGACGAGCGGCGCCAGCTCCTGGCCGAGGCCCAGGAGATCCTGGCCGCCGAGGCGCCGGTGATCGTCCTCTACTACCCCGACGGCCTGTTCGCCTTCCGCCAGGCCGCCTACGACGGGTGGGCGGCCGACCCCGGCCACGGCATCTTCACCAAGCGCTCGTTCCTCCCCGGCTACGAGGAGCTCTCCGTGCAGCGCGCGTCGGCCACCGACCAGGGGGCGCCGGCGGCGGGCGACGACGACGGAGGCGGCGTTCCGGTGGTCCCCATCGTCCTCGCCGTGGTGGCGGCCCTGGTCGTCTTCGGCGTACTCGGCAACCGCGGGCGGCGGCGGGCGGTGGGGGACGAGTAGCCCGTGGCCCGCCACGTCCTGCGCACCGTCGCGCAGTACGGGGCCGTCCTGACGGCCGCCATCGCCCTCAACTTCGCCCTGCCCAGGCTCGCCCCCGGCGACGCCATCGACTACCTCCTCCCACCCGAGCAGGCGGGCGCCCTCACGCCCGAGCAGCGGACGGAGATCCTCGACCGCTTCGGGCTGGACGACCCCCTGCCCGAGCAGTTCGCCGACTACGTGGCGGGCATCGCCCGCGGCGACCTGCTGGTGTCGGTCCGCTTCGGCCGACCGGTCACCGACCTGCTGGCCGAGCGGGTGGGATGGACGCTCCTGCTGGTCGGCAGCGCGCTGGTGCTGTCGACGGTGGTCGGGGCCACCCTGGGCTTCCGGTCGGCGTGGCGCCGGGGCACGTCGGCCGACACCGGGACGATGGCGGGGATGATGTTCCTCGACGCCCTGCCACCCTTCTTCGTCGGCATGCTGCTGCTCCTCGCCTTCTCCGTCGGCCTGGGCTGGTTCCCGAGCTACGGCGCCCTGGCGCCCACCGACGCCGACGGGCTGCGATCGGTGGGGGAGGTGTTGAAGCGGGCCGTGCTCCCGGTGTCGACCCTCACCATCGCCGGCCTCGGGCCCATGTACCTCGTCGCCCGCTCGGCGCTGGTGTCCGAGCTGGCCGAGGACTACGTGCTGATGGCCGAGGCCAAGGGGCTCGACGACCGCCAGGTGCGCCGCCACGCCGCCCGCAACGCCCTCCTCCCCGTCTCCACGGTGGCCCTGGTGGGCCTCGGGACGCTGGTGGGCGGGGCCGCCGTGGTGGAGACGGTGTTCTCCTACCCCGGGCTGGGGCGGCTGATCTACGAGTCGGTGCTGGCCCGGGACTACCCGGTGCTCCAGGGCGCCTTCCTGCTCCTCATCGTCACCGTGGTGGTCGCCAACCTGGTCAACGACCTCGTCTATCCCTACCTCGACCCGCGCGTCCGGCGGGCCGACCAGCCGTGAGGGCCCGATGACGCTGGCCGACACCGACCCCGGC
>JBOGHR010000620.1:0-3617 GCA_050744905.1 Acidimicrobiales bacterium | reverse complement strand
GTGTCGGCCGCCTTCCTCCGCCGCCAGCTGGTGCTGGCCGGGGTGGCGGGGGCCGTCGTGCTGGTGGCCGTGGCCCTGGCGGGCTTCGCCATCGACCAGGGGCGTGACGCGGCGTCCGCCGCCCTGCGCCCGGCGGCCGACGGCACCGGCGTCATCGCCGTGTCGCCCGCCGCCGAGTCGACCCGGGCGGCGACGTGGGTCGTCGGCGCCGCCCTGGTGGTGGTGGCCGCCGTGCTGACCGTGTCGTTGGACCACGCCTACCGCGTGGCCCGTTTCGCGGTGCTGGCCCGGCCGGGCCGCCCGAACCCCGATGAGGCCGCCGTCGAGGCGGCCCAGGAGGAACCCCGAGCATGGCCCTGAGCCTCGACTACGTCGTGCGGGAGACGGCGAGCAACCTGCGGCGCAACCTGCTGATGACGGCGGCCGCCGTGCTCACCGTCGCCGTGTCGCTCTCCCTCGTCGGCGGCGCCCTGCTGCTCAAGCAGGGCGTCTCCCGGGCCAGCCTGCAGTGGCGGGGAGGCGTGGAGCTGTCGGTCTTCATGCTCCCCGAGGCCACGCCCGAGCAGAGCCAGGCCGTCGAGCGCGAGCTCTCGCAGATGCCGGAGGTCAAGGAGTTCACCTACGTCGACCAGAACGCCGCGTTCGAGGAGTTCAGGCAGATGTTCGCCAACTCCCCGGACCTCGTCGAGAGCGTCACGCCCGCCGACCTTCCGCCGTCGTACCGGGTCGTGCCCAAGCAGGCGGAGTTCGTCGACGTGGTGGGCAGCCGGTTCCGGGACCGCCCGGGCGTCAAGGAGGTGGTGTTCGCCCGCGACGTGGTGGAGACCCTGCTCAAGGTGACCCGGGCCCTCCAGATCGGGATCGTCTCGGTGGCCGGCGTCCTGCTCCTGTCGGCCGTCCTCCTCATCCTCAACACCATCCAGATGGCGATCTTCGCCCGCCGCCGCGAGGTGGCGGTGATGAAGCTGGTGGGCGCCACCAACTGGTTCATCCGCATCCCGTTCATGCTCGAGGGGATGGTGCAGGGCATCGTCGGGGCGACCGCCGCGTTCGGCGTGGTGGCGGTGGTCCGCAACCTCCTGGCCGGAGCGGTGGGGGAGAACGAGCTGGGCATGCAGCTCCTCCCCGTGGCCAGCGACGTGGTGGGCACCGGGCTGTTCGTCCTGTTCGCCGGCGCCGCCATCGGCACGGTGGGCTCGGCATTCGCGGTGCGCCGCTTCCTCGACGTGTAGCCCAAGCGTCCCTCCCCGGCCGGCCCCGACCCGACCGGCGCGCTCAAGGTCGCCGCCGCCGGGGCCGACTCCTCCGGGGATGTCCCTTCGCGCCGCCGCCGCCGTGCTCGCCGCGCTGGCGCTGGCCGGCCCCGTTGCCCCCTCGGGCGCCCAGGCGCCCAGGCACCAGGTCGAGCGCCAGGCGGAGATCGACGCCCAGATCCGCACCCTCACCGCCGAGGTCTCCGAGGCCTCCGCCGAGGAGGCGGCGCTGCTGGCGTCCCTGGACGACGCCCGCCACCGCCGGGCCGCCCTCGACGCCAAGGTGGCCGTCCTCGACCCCCAGGTCGCCCGGGCCGAGGCCGAGGCGGGGGCCGCCGAGGCGGCGCTGGACGAGGCCCAGTCCGAGTTCGTCACCGCCCAGACCCGGCTGGGGCTGGAGAACGAGGCGCTGGCCGGGGAGCGGGCCCGGCTCCGCCGCCGGGCGGTGGCCGCCTACATCGCCAACCCGCCCTCCCACGCCGCCGAGCTGCTGCTGCGGGCCGACGACCTGCGCGCCATCGCGGCGACGGCCGGCTACCTGGAGAGCGTCGTCGAGGTCCAGCGCCAGGCGGTTCGCCGCTACACCGCCCGCCGGGACGCCACCGACGCGCTGCGGGGCGTCGTCGAGGTCCAGAAGGACGCCGCCCGCCGCCAACGCGACGTGGTGGTCAACCGCCTGTCCGACCTGGAGGGACTGCGGGCCGAGCTGGCCGCCGTGCGGGCCGAGGCGGCGGCCGAGGAGGCCCGACACGCCGACCTGCTGGAGCGGGTCCGCCGGCGCCGGGGCGAGTTCGAGGCGCAGATCGCCGCCCTGCGGGCGGAGTCGAACGTGGTGGGCGCCCTCCTGCGGGACCTCCCCGTCCCCGCCGGGACGGTGGCGGTGGCGCCCGGCCGGCTGGGGCTGCCCGTGACCGGCTTCGCCGTCACGTCGCGTTTCGGGCCCCGCCTGCACCCCATCTTCCAGACCGTGCGGGACCACGACGGCGTGGACTTCGCCGCCCCCTCGGGCGCCCCCGTCCGCGCCGCCGCCGCCGGCACGGTGGTGGCCGCCGGTCCCCGGGGCGGGTACGGCAACGCCACCATCGTCGACCACGGCGGCGGCCTCGCCACCCTCTACGCCCACCAGAGCGAGCTGTTCGTCACCGCCGGGACGGCCGTTGCGGCCGGCCAGGTGATCGGGGCGGTGGGGTCCACCGGCTTCTCGACCGGGCCCCACCTGCACTTCGAGGTCCGGGTGGGCGGGGTACCGGTGGACCCGCTGCCGTTCCTGGCGGTGGGGTAGGTCTTCGACCTCGTTCGTTCACCTCGCTCACTCCATTCGGTCGAGTTGGATCGTGCTCCGGCGGGCGAGCGGCGGCCGTCCGGGGTAGGACCACCTCGTGGGAACGGCCGCCGACCTCATCCCGCCGGCGGCCTCGCTCGGCTCGCTGCGCGCCCTGGCCGCCTCGTGCACCGCCTGCCCGCTGCACCTGGTGGGGACCCGGACGGTGTTCGGGGCCGGCCCCCCGTCGGTGTCGGTGATGTTGGTGGGGGAGCAGCCCGGCGACCGCGAGGACCAGGCCGGGGAGCCCTTCGTGGGGCCGGCCGGCGCCCTGCTGGACGGGGCGTTGGTCGAAGCGGGGATCGATCGGTCCGACGCCTACGTCACCAACGTGGTCAAGCACTTCAAGTGGCGGCCGGCGGGGAAGCGGCGGATCCACCAGAAGCCCAAACGCCGCCGAGGTCGCCGCCTGCCGGCCGTGGTTGGACCGCGAGATCGAGCTGGTCGACCCCCGGGTGGTGGTGTGCCTGGGGGCGACGGCCGCCCAGGCCCTGCTCGGGCGGTCGTTCCGGGTCAGCCGGTCGCGGGGGCAGTTCGTGGAGTGGGACCGCGAGCCGCTGGCGCTCGCCACCGTGCACCCGTCGTCGATCCTGCGGGCGTCCGACGACGCCAGCCGCCGCCGCGACCTGGCCGCCTTCGTCGCCGACCTGTCGGTGGTGGCCGCCGCCCTGGAGCCCAGTTCCTGAGGGTTTGCCGGTGCGTCCGGGTGGGCAACAACCCTGTATACCGGGAGATCCCGGGGGCGAAAAGACCTCAGAAGGAGGCAGCAACATGGGTATCGGAGTCAGCGTCTTCCTCATCGCCGTCGGCGCCATCCTCGCGTTCGCCGTCGACGTGACGACCGAGGGCGTGAACCTGGACACCGTCGGCGTGATCCTGATGATCGTGGGCTCCATCGGCCTGCTGGCATCGCTGCTGTTCTGGACCAGCTTCAGCCCCTACGGGCGGGGCGGGCGCGACGAGGTCGTCGTCCGCGACCGCGAGGTCGTCTGACCCCCTCACCCCTCCCACCAGCCGCGATGCCGCCCCTCCCCGGGCGGCAT
>JBOGHR010000619.1:0-5543 GCA_050744905.1 Acidimicrobiales bacterium | reverse complement strand
CGCCGCAGCCGCTCGCGCCGCGCGTGCACCCCGCGCCACCGGCCCTCGTCGTCAGCCATCACCCGCCCCGCAGCAGTCCGGCAGCGCGCGGTGGCCGACCGCGCCCCCCCGGTGCCATCGGCGCCGTCCGGTAGCTGACCTCCAGTCGGGCGGCCAGCTCCACCACGGGCGCCCTTCGCACCTCGTCGCGCACCCCCTCCTCGGCGAGGGGGCTGACGTCGTTGACGGGCGATCAGCGACCCAGCCGGTCGAGGACGTCTCGCATCTGGGCGATCTCCTCGCGCTGCGCCCGGACGATCTGATCGCACAGCTCGATGGTCTCCGGGTCGTCGAGGCTCGCTCGCTCGCAGGTCTTGATGGCGACGGAGTGGTGCGGGATCATCGACCGCGACAGCTGCGTGTCGCCGACGAAGGTCTGGGCCCGGATGGCAGCGAAGGCCGCGACGAAGACGATGGCGCTGCCGGCGTAGAGCGCGATGTTGAGCCGCCTGTCCTCGAACATGTGTCGCATCGCCGCCAGCATGACGACGACCATCGGCGCCACCATCACCACCGCCATGTAGAAGCGGTTCACGTTCAAGAAGACGTGGTCGAGCGCCGCGACACCCACGTAGGTGAGCGCCCACATGATGAAGAAGTGCACGGTGATCGCCACCGTCAGCGTCGCGTAGGGCCTGCCCTTCATCGTCGGGTCCCTTCGGGTCGTCGCACGTCGGCGCCCAGGCTGCTACGCCATCGCGTGAAGCAGGTCGCGGCACGCCTGCTCGCATCGCCGGCAGCTCTCGGCACAGACACGGCAGTGCACCATGTGCTCGCCATGACCCTCGCATTCGTCGCCGCAGCTCTTGCACGCTGCGATGCACGCCTCGAGCTGGGCTCGGGTGACGTTGGCGTCGTACTCGGTCTGGCGGGAGACCACCCGGCTGGTGGCAGCGCACACGTCGGCGCAGTCGAGGTTGAGCCGGATGCACTTCACCATCGACGCGACGTCCTGTTCGGACAGGCACGCGTCCGCGCACCGGCTACACGTGTTGGCGCACTCGACGAGCGCCTCGATCGTCCGGGACAGGAGATCGGCGTCCACGTTGAAGGTGCGTGGGTACGTGTCGAGCATCTCTCTCGCCTTCGCCATCGGCTCCTCCTCACGGGTCGGTCCGCGACGTACGGACGTCCCCTTCGTTTATCCGCACAGCCGTACGGATAAACGAACCAGGTGGCCGATCATGACCACCCGGTCGACCCCGAGCGGGTCGATGCTGTGCGCCGAGAGGGTCCGACTGCCGCCGAAGCCGAAGCGATGGCCGGGCTGCTCACCCTCATGGCCGATCCGCTCCGGTCCCGCATCATCTCCGCCCTGCTCGTCGCCGACGAGGTCTGTGTGGGCGATCTCGCCGTCGCCCTCGACGCCAGTGAGGACGCCGTCAGCTACGCGTTGCGCCTGCTGCGCACCGCCGGGCTCGTGCACCGGCGCCGCGAGGGCCGCATGGGCTACTACCGACTCCGCGACGGTGCTGCTCGTGACGCGTTGCAGGAGTCGCTCGAGAAGCTCCGCCGGCTGTCTGCCCTTCACCCCGAGGTGAGCGCTGACGATGCCGACGACACCTGACCAGCTCCATCGCCGCCCGTTGGAGCTCGGCATGATCGGCGACGACGCTTGCCGTGCCGTCATTGGACGGAGACTCGATCCTCCATGCCGCCCGGTGCCGAGGGTGCATTCATGGCGCCCAGCTCACCGAACAGCGGGCGGCCGGCCCCCAGCACGACGGGCGCCACGTGGATGCGCAGGTCGTCCACCAGCCCGGCCCGCAATACCTGTCGGACCACGCTCGCACCCCCACCGATGCCGACCGGTCCGTCACCAGCGATCTCACGAGCGTGAGCCACGGCAGCCTCGACCCCGTCCACGAACACGAACCCCGTCGCCGGGTCCGGCTGGTCCTCCACCCGGTGCGTCACCACCACGCAGGGCCCGAATGGCGACTTGCCGCCCCAGCCGCCGGTCACGTCGTACATGCGCCGCCCGACGACCGAGCAGCCGCCGGCCTCCAGTGCCTCGTCGAGAACCTGCTTGTCGGCGCCCGACGGACCCTCGCCCAGCGTCCGGTCGGCGTCGTCGTACCTCCAGTGGCGCCCGAACACCCAATAGTGAGCACCTCGCCGTCGTCGCCGAGGCCACGCCCGGGCCCACCGTTCGGCGCAGTCACGAACCCATCGAGGGACATCGTGATGTCGACCATGACCGTGCTCATCGCTCCAGCTCCTCGTGTCGATCGGTCGAGTCGGTTCGATCATCCAGACGGCCCTCACCGCCAGGACTCATCGGGCTGCTGTCCGCAGGCACGACAAGGCCTGGCCAAGCAGCTGCCCCAACGCGACCGCGTGGTGTTCGTCGATGAGGCGACGGTCGCCATCGAAGCAGCGCTGACGGCCGATACCTCGCCGACACCGGCGCGCTCGCCGCTTCCCCACCCGGCAGGTAGCGGCGCGGCTTCGCCCCGGTGCTCGAGAACGCGAGCTGGCCACTGCGCGATCGTCGCTGGCCGCGGTCAAGCACGCCGGCGGCAACTCGCGTCACGGACGCTCAACGATGGTCTGTCGCGTGGTGAATGCGCCACCGTGGGGCGTGTCCGGAGCCAACACGGTGGGCGCCAGTGCGGTCCGGTGGTCCATTGTCCATGGGGGCACGAGCGTCCGCCCGGGACCTTGTAGGACCTCTTGTGACCGCTCGCCGAGCCTGTGCGGCCTGGGCTTCTGGTTTGCGTCGTACAGGTGGACCATCCACCCGCGTCGCTCAGCGAGCTCGGCCGGCACTTGGCGACAACAACGGGACCCGCGCCCGCCGAACAGGGTCGCTGAGCTTCGGCTCCTACCTCACCAGCCGCTGGCTGCCCGGCAAGCGGCTTCGTGCTCGCCGCCACCACCTACCACGGCCATCGCCGCAACGTCGAGAAGGACCTCCACAGCACACCCACGAGTCCCGGCGACGGTGGTCACTGCAGGGGTCGCGCGGCGCTGGCGTCCGCGCTCGTCTAGACGCACGATCGATGAGTAGTAGACCGGCACGCATGTGGGGAGGCTCGCTTGCGGGACGCAGGCCAACGAGGAGGATCGAAGATGGCCGTTCACTACCTGGAGATCGTCACCAACGACGTAGATGCCGTGGCTGGGCTTTACGAGCGCATGTACGGTCTATCGTTTGCCCCGCCCGATCCCGATCTAGGTCAGGCTCGTGTGGCGACTCCAGCGGATGGACCTCTGGTGGGCATCCGTGAGCCGCTGGCAGCGCATGAACAGCCAATCATTCGGACATACCTCGCCGTCGAGGACGTTCAGCTTGCGGTGAAGGAGGCCGAGGACGCCGGCGCGGAGATTGCCTACCCCCCGACCCTCCAGGGACAGCGCGGCACATTCTCAATCGTGATCCAAGGCGACGTGGAACACGGGCTGTGGCAGCGATAGCTCGCCGACACGCCCAGAACGGCTCGGCACCTGGCGGCCATGATCGTTCCGGCCCGACATGACGTCCGACACGCGTTCACTGGCCGCCGGACGCGCCGAACGTGATCACCGAACCAGGGCGCAGAGGGGATTATTCTTCGCCTCTCCGCTCGTCGTGACAGTCGTTCCCAGCTGCGTGGTAGCGAGGCGCTACCGACATCCAAGGACAACAAGGACGCGACGATGGCAGAGCTCATCATCGACTTCATCACCTCGCTCGACGGCTACGCCGCTGCCGAGGGATGGCCAGGCTGGTGGGGACTCGAAGGACCCGAGTACCTCGCGTGGTTGGGACAGGCGCCCGAAGCGGGCTACACGGTGTTGATGGGCGCAACGACGTACCGCGTGATGTCGGGATTGGCGGCCGAGGGCGAGCCCGGCACCGATGCCCTTTGCGGGCATGTCGAAGGTCGTTTTCTCGACGACGTGGTTGTCTTTCCGGTCATCACCGGGAGGTAACTATTCACCACCGGTCGCGCGGAGCGTAGGCATCCGCCACTGAGCGCGCGCGGCCGGATAGAACGTCCGTGTGGATGTGGCGGAGCGGATCGCCGAGCTGGAGCGACAGCTCGCCGCCCGGGATCAGGAGATCGCAACGTTGGCGGCGGCGATCGAGGCGCTGGAGGCGGAGGTCGAGCGGCTGCGTCGTGAGCAGTCGAAGCACTCGGGGAACTCTGGCAAGGCGCCGTCGTCGGACACGCTCACCCAGCGCTCCCAGCAGCACGACGAGCGCCAAAGCCGCGCCGAGCGCCGCCGCCAGGCCCGGGCCAAGGCCAAGGAGCTGTTGAAGGACAAGCCCAAGCGGCGCCCGGGCAAGCAGCCCGGGGAGCCGGGGACCAACCTGGCCCAGGTCGCCGACCCCGACCGGGTCGTGTCCCACCAGCCCGAGCGCTGCTGCGGGTGCGGCGGCGGGCTGGCCGACGCCGAGGTGGTCGGCTGCGAGCGCCGGCAGGTGTTCGACCTGCCGACGCGGCGACTGGAGGTGACCGAGCACCAAGCCGAGTCCCGCCGCTGCGGCTGCGGGCGGACCACCAAAGCGGCGTTCCCGCCCGAGGCGAGGGCCTCGACCACCTACGGGCCGCTGGTGCGGGCGGTGGGCGTGTACCTGCTGGCCGGCCAGCACCTGCCGGTGGCGAGGGCCGCCGCCCTGCTGGCCCAGGTGTGCGGGGCGCCGGTGTCCACCGGCTGGCTGGCAGGCCTCAACACCGAGGCGGCGGCGGGCCTGGAGGGGTTCCTGGCGGTGCTGCGGGCCCAGCTGGCGGCCGAGGACGTACTGCACGCCGATGAGACCGGGGCGCGCATCTCAGGCGCCCGCCACTGGTTCCACGTGGCCTGCACCGAGCTGCTCACCCTGCTCGACTGCCACGAGAAGCGGGGCGCCGAGGCGTTCGAGGACATGGCCGTGCTGCCGTTCTTCTCCGGCGTGCTGGTCAGCGACGGCTGGCGGTCGTACTGGTCCTACGACGCCTGCGAGCACGCCTTGTGCTGTGCGCACCTGCTGCGCGACCTTGCCGCCGTCGCCCAGGTGGCCCGCCACCAGCGCTGGGCCGACGACATGGCCGACCTGCTGGTGGAGGCCAAGCGTGCCGTCGAGGCCGCCCTGGCCACGCAGGAGGCCGGGCTGTCGCCTCGCCAGCTCAAGGGGTTCCGCACCCGCTACACCAGGATCGTCAAGGCGGGCTACGCGGCGGTCCCCGACGGCCACCGGCCCGGCACCTACCACCGCGACGCCTACAACCTGCTGCGCCGCTTCGACACCCAGCGGGCCGACATCTGCCGGTACTGGGTGAACCCCGCCGTCAGCTTCGACAATAACGCGGCCGAGAGGGACCTGCGGATGGTCAAGCTCCAGCAGAAGGTCAGCGGTTGCTTTCGGACGATGGCCGGGGCCAAGGCTTTTTGCGCCGTGCGCAGCTACCTGCACACCGCACGCAAGCACGGCCTGCAGCACCTCGACGTCCTCACCCGGTTGTTCCAGGGCAACCCGTGGCTGCCCGACCCCGCCGGGACAAGCCCCTGAGCCCGCCCGGGACCTGAACAGATAC
>JBOGHR010000618.1:0-5317 GCA_050744905.1 Acidimicrobiales bacterium | reverse complement strand
AACGCTGGAGTGGGTCTCCGAGTTTCGTTCCGTGCTGGCTCAGCTTCACCAGAGTCATGGTGACCACGGGGCGCCAGGAAGGACCAGTGAAACCACATACCCGAGGCGTTTACAGACCGATCCCTAGGTCCATGGCCCGGGCCTCCCGCCCCACATCCAGCGTTCGGGTGTGGTGTCGCAGTGGCTCCGGGCGGATGCCCTCGAGGGCATGGCGCTCGACGTCCAGCTCCGAGGCGACCGTCGCGATCTCATCATCGAGGAGGTCGAGCCGGCAAAAGGCCTCCGGGTGGGCGTGTTGGAAGTGGAAATACGCGCGCCGGCTCCCTTGAATCTCGGCGAACTGGCGCTCGGCCTCGGGGAGCTCGGCCTCCAGCCGAGCCCGCTCCAATGCGGCGAGAGCCTCGAAGCGGTTCCGCAGCGGGCCTTCCCTCTCGACGGCCTTGGCTGCCTGCTGGCGAAGGCGGTGACGCTCGAGCAGGCCGGCGTGCTCCGCCTGGGAAAGAGAGCCCTGCCACTCCCGCAGGGCGTCACGCCAGGCGATAGCGGCCTCTCCGACCGGGGTGCCCTTCCACTCGCCCCATCCCTCGGCCTTGTCCAGGTCACGTAGCCGGCGCTCCATGCGCTCCACGGCGCTGCGGGCCCGGTAGTAGGCGGCGTCGCTCGGGTCGGTGGGAATGGCGGCGGCCACCGCGGCGCGCTCGGCGACCAGGCGGGCGTGGCGCAGGCTGGCCGAGACAGCTGGAACCTTCGGACGCGCCGGGACGGCGTCAAGGCCCGGCGCCGGCGTGCCCTGGTCGATGGCCCAGCCGATGCGCCGGGACTCGCTCCATGAGCGGCACAGGTCGTCGACCGCCTGCTCGGGCGAGTCGGCGACCACATAGACGGTGGAGCGCTCCCGAGCCCGGCTCATCTTCACGTAGGCCAGTTCCCGGCCGCCGCCGTCCTCCAGGACATGCGCCCGGCCCACCGTCGCCCCTTGGGAGCGATGGACGGTGATCGCGTAGCTGTGGGCCAGGTGGTCAACGTCGATCTCCTCTGGCCCGAAGCGCTGGATGCGCCCGTCGTCCATGGTGGCGGCCAACTCGCGGCGCTCCACATCGACGGCCAGCACCGTCCCGCATTCGGAAGTCACGATCTCCCCGCCGGCGCCCGGCGAGAGGGTGACGATGCGGTCCCCGGCCCGGTAGCCCACCGCGCCCACGACGAGCTCCCTGCCCGACAACCGCCCGAGGTGCTCCCAGGCCTGGCGTCCCCGGCGGTTCAGCTCGGCCACATTCGCCCGCCGCCAGGCATACATGGCCGGCATTCCGGTGACCGCATCGGCGGCCCACCCGGCCACGGTGGCATCCAGCGCCGTGTCCCGGTCCGGGGATACCGCAATGCGGCTGGCGCCGGCATACCAGGACACCGCCTCCGCCACGTTGCCCGAGCGCAACTCCGCCAGGGCCGTCCGTTCGCCGGCGTCGACCTGGCGGACGTTCTCGACTAGGAGGTGAACGGCTCCGCCGAAGCGGTGGACCACGGCCTCGAATCCACCGCCGGGGGCAACCGAGCCCAGCTGGCGGGGATCGCCCACCGCCACCACCTTGGCCCCGGCGACGCTGGCCGCCTCCAGGAAGGCGACCAGGGCGGCGTCGTCGGTCATGGCCGCCTCGTCGAGGACCGCCACGTGGCGGGGCGAGAGGCGCAGGGAGCCGTGAGCGATGCGCCAGTTGAGCGAGGCCAGCGTCCGGCTGTCGATGCCGGCCTCCCGGCTCAGCGTGCGCGCCGCCTGGCCCGAGGTCGAGGTGCCCACCACCTCGTAGCCTTCGGCTTCGAAGGCGTCGCGCGCCGCAGCCAGCGCCGTTGTCTTTCCGGAGCCGGCGATGCCCACCATCAGCTCGACGCCCCGCCCCGAGGTGCAGACCGCCTCGATCGCTTCGCGCTGGCCGGCGGTCAGCGTGCGTCCGACGCGCGCTGTAGCGCGCGTTGCCGCAGCGCGCGCTGCATCTCGCGATGTTGCCGGAGCGTTGCATCGGGAGACCTGGGCCTCCACGCAGCGGGGGATGGCCTCCTCCCGTGCGATGGTGAGCGCAGTGGCATAGGCCCGCTCGGTGGCGCCGGCCACGCCGAGCAGCGGGACGGCCTCGGGATCGGCCAGGGTGCGGTCGACAACACGGGCCAGCTCGCCGGGGTCACGGCCGTAGAGGGACGGGGCGACGGCTACCAGCACGTCACGGCGGGTGAACACCTTGCGGGCGGCCAGGGCGCCGTCGGGATGCAGGACCTCGTTGACGACATCCCTCACCTCCTGCGCACCCAGCGTGGGCGCCGGCGGGCGGCGCTCGGCCGCCTCCCTGTCGATCGCCTGGGTGAGTGCCTGGACACTCCAGCCGACCTCGGCCATCTCGGCCACCCAGCGGGGCAGCAGGTCGCCCACAGGTTGGTGGCGCTTCGGTGCCCGGCTGGTCCGGGCGGCGATGCCCCGGGCTTGGTAGGAGGAGTAGCCGGTGCGGTCCATCTCGGCCTCGATTTCGGCCGCCCGCTTGGAGTGGACCTCCATCACCACCTCAGGGACGCCGGCGATGGCCCAGTGGCCGAGCTTTCCCGACGGGCCGTCATCTCGGACGATGGCGTAGCCCAGCTCGACGGCCACCCGGGCCGAGGCCATGCGCCCGACCACGGTGGCGGCGTGGAGGTGCTGGCGCCACAGGGCAGTATCTGCACCCTTCCAGCCGCCCTTGGCGTCGGCCATGCGCACGAGGTTCGCCACCAGGACGTGGTCGTGGGGGCACGGGTCGCCGGCTCGGCTGGTGGCGTGGCGGGCGGTGGCGTAGATCAAGCCCTCGGTAGGAGTACGCGCATTCGCCTCGCCCCGGCGGCCGCCGATGCGGCGAGTCAGCTCGTCGAGGTGGGGCCAGGGTGGCGTCGCGCTCGGCGTCCATGATCCGGTGCATGTCCTCGGCCCGGCCGATCACGCCGAGCTCAGCCACGGACTTATGGGCGGAGATGACCAGCTCCAGGCCCGGTCGGGTGGTGCGTACCAGGCGCTCGCCGGTGGTGGGGTCATAGGCGCCGCCCAGGCCGTAGAGCGCGGCGTACTGCTCATCGGTCACCGCTCCCGCCAGACCGAGCTGGCGAGCGCCGGCGCCGCCCCACAGAAGCGGCGTCTCGCCCCTACTGGCGTAGTAGGCGAGCGCCTGGCCTGGGTGGTCGTCGCCTCGGGCCAGCACCGTGTCGCGGTGGTAGGCGACCGAATCGGCTCCCATCATCCGCATCCAGGCCACAGCGCCGGCGCCTCTCCGCAGGGCGACAGCCCTGCAATCGTGTCGAAATCTGCTGCAGTATGGGCTCTCCGATCTTGCCCCGCAATGCTTCTATGCCGGATCGTGACATGGCGGTAAATGGGCGGTATTGGTGGGCAACTTACGGTTGGCTGCGCTGGCTCGGCGACCTCGGAGCTGGCGTGGGGGGCCGGCCGGAGTCACCTTTGACACTGAGCGATCAGAGCGGATTCCGTCGCGTTTCGGCTTCCAGCACACCAGTAGTAGGGGCGACGACATTCGTGCTTGAGCGAGGAGCCGGCCGTGGCTGACATCGGGAATCGAAGCGGGACCTCTCACCTCGTTGACATCGAGGCCGTGGCCCAACACCTCGGCGTGAGCGTGCGGCACGTGCGCCGGCTCGTCTTCGAGCGGCGCATCCCGTTCATCAAGTGGGGCCACCTCCTGAGGTTCGACCTCAACGAGATCGCCGCGTGGGTTGACGGGTGGCGGCAAGGCGGCACGAAGCAGGCGGGCACCAAGCCCGTCGAGCCGAGGCCGCCCGCAGTGCGTCGCCCTCGCGCCGGCCGTTCCAAGGCGCGCTGACCCGAACGTGGATGCCCGATCCCGAGCGCGTCTCGGTGCCTTCTCTCAGCACGCGGCCTACGACACTCGCGAGACAACGCGTGCGGCCCGGGAGGCATTCGCCCGCCGGTTCGAGCGGGAGGTCGACCCCGACGGCGTGCTGCCAGCACCCGAGCGGGCTCGGAGGGCGAAGGCGGCCAAGCGGGCCTACTTCCAGCGCATGGCGCTCCGTTCGGCCAAGGCCCGGCGCAAGAGGGCGACCAGTTAGATCCGGTCGCCGGGCGCGAGCCGGCGGTGTGCCTCCCGCGCTCGGACGTCGGCAGTCGACGCGGCGTAGCGGGACAGCATCTGACGCGACCGCCAGCCGGCCAAGCGCATGAGGTCGCCCTCGGCGCCGCCGGCGGCCAGCCAGGCGTGAGCGAAGGTGTGACGAAGCTGGTGGGGATGGATGCGCCCGAGGCCGGCGGCCTCGCCTCGGCGCTCCAGCATCTGGCCGAGCCCCGACGAGGTGAGGGGTCCCTTGCGGGCCAGCCACAGCCACTCTGACTCGGCGAGACGGTGGGCCTTGCGCACGCGGAGATAGCGGTCGAAGGCGACGGCCGTCTTGTCGCCGAACGGGCACCCGCGCTCGCGCCGGCCCTTCCCTAAGACCACGGCCACGTGCCCGACCACGTCCACGTCGGCTTGCCGCAAGCCGACCAGCTCGTCCCGCCGCATGCCGGTGTCCAGGAGCACCCGGATGATCGCGGTGTCACGGCGGTCCTCGAACGCCTTGGATGCGCACGCGGCCAGAAGGGCCCGGAGCTCGTCGTCGCTCAGCACCGGCACGGGCTGCTCCGGGACGATGAGTGGCCGGACGTTCACCATGGGGTTGCTCGGCACCTCGCCCTCCTCCGCCGCCCACGCGAAGAACAGCCGCAGCGCCTTGTACCGGGTCTGGGCGGTGGACGCCGAGCGTGTCGAGGCGATCTCGGCCAGGTAGGACTCGACGTGCTGGCGGGTGATGGCGGCCGGCGACAGATCGGGCTCGTGCTCGGCCATCCAGCGGCGGAACTGGGCCAGCGACTCGTCGACGTACTGGGCAACGGTGCGCGGCGAGCGGTTCGCCGCCCGTAGACTGAGGGTCCATGAGCCGATCAGTTCGTCCAGCGTCGCCATCGCTTCTCGGCCTCCCTGTCTCGTCGCCGCTTACTGGCATGCGCTACAGCGCACCCCTATACACTGCGCCGAGTTTCAGCGGAGGTCAAGTTGTGTGCTGTAGAGACGCTGTGCTTGACGGTTCAGGACCGCAAATGCCCTCTGACCAGGGCTTTTACGGGGCTATAGCTCAGTCGGTTAGAGCGCACCCCTGATAAGGGTGAGGTCGCTGGTTCGATTCCAGCTAGCCCCACGGTTGCGTCCGGCGGCGGTGCAGCGGTGAGGGCGCTGCGGCGGGGGGCCCTGGCCCTCGTGCTGGCCGGCATCGCCGCGGCCGGGGTGCGGTTCCGGCG
>JBOGHR010000617.1:0-10986 GCA_050744905.1 Acidimicrobiales bacterium | reverse complement strand
CACAAGAACCGTGCGAAGCGCAAAGCGGCCAGCGCCGCCCGGCGCCGTCAGCGCTGACGCCGGCCGGCCCGGACGCCCCCGGCGACCGGTCGGGCATCGGGCGTGGGCGTCAGAAGCTCCTCGGCCTGCCCGAAGAGGACCTGCCCGATCATGTCGGCATGGGTGGCCTTGGCATGGAGGAACGGGAGCGTGGGGCGGCGGTGGGGGGGGTCCATGGCTGAACGACGAGCGAACCCCTGGTACGTCCGTGAGGTCGACCCCGAGGTCGTCCAGCGGCTCGCCGCGGTGATCGAGCCGCACCCGCGAGCGGTGGAGTGGGCGTCGACATCGTCGGTGACCCCCACCGTGAGGACGACGACGGATACAACTGGACCCGGCTCCGCTACGCCCGAAGCGTCGGGGACATGATCCCGGGCTCCGTCGTGGTGATGGGCAGCCGGGTCGGGACGTACCTCGCCAAAGTCGTCGCGTGGGACTTCGAAGTCAGCGACGACGACCCGATCGTCACGCTCGACCTCGTTCCTGTCACCCCCGACGCCGTGCAACGCGCGCTGGCGCGCAGCCGGACCTCGGCTGCCTGACGCCGGCTCGACGGTGGCCTCGCGGCTTCGGCCGCCGAACCCGTCCCGATGAGTAGGAGCCATGGAGGAAATCGCGGTGCACCCTCGGCCACGTCGGTACCGAGGCCGACGAAGTGGCCGAGACGGCATGCCGGATACCCGACCGCCAGGGCATCGCCAGCACGGAGCGGGCCGATCGCCCGAAGGACCGTTCCGCTCTCGACGAACCGCCACGGCCAGATCGGCGGCCTGGGCCCTTCGCTCACCGCCTTTGGTGGCCTCCCAGGCGCCGACATGGCGCACATGGCCTGTTGCGTTGTCACCGGACGATTTGGTTGACTGGCGCCACGCCATATATACGGGCTGGGTGCTGACGAACGGGGGGTTCGGGATGTCGTACAAGAAGGTCATCGTCACCGTTGCTCTCGCTGCGGCCACGTTGACCGCCGCGCCGAGCGCGGCCGACGTCGCCCCCGAGAAGTCGACGCTGCAGCAGATCCGCGCCCAGTCGGCGCGGTATCACTCGCTGACCCAGGCGGACCAGGCGGGGTTCGTCGCCACCGACCAGTGTGTCGCCGTGCCGGGACTGGGCGGCATGGGCTACCACTACATCAACCGGGCTCGCATCGACACGACCTTCGACGTCAACGAGCCCGAAGTCCTGCTCTACGAGACGGCGCCGAACGGCAAGCGCCGCCTCACCGGTGTCGAGTATCTCGTTGTCGACGCCGATCAGGACCTGGCGACCGCGGACGACCGGCCGACGCTCGCCGGCCACGCCTTCGACGGCCCCATGCCCGGCCACGAGCCCGGCATGCCTATCCACTATGACCTCCACGTGTGGACGTGGGCCGACAACCGAGATGGTGAGTTCGCCACCTGGAACCCGGCCATCTCCTGCCCCTAGCCCCAGGTCGCGTCGCCGCTCGTTGGTCGTCAGGCGGCGCACCAGCAGGGATCGCCCGGGTAGGGCCTCCACCAGCGGCGTCTCCGATCGCCGGGCTCCCGGCGCCTGCGCCAGCACCCGGATGAGTTCGGAAGCGGTCACCTTGTAACGGGTCCGCCCCAGCCGGGACAGTAGAGGCGGCGATGACGGGGGAGAGGACTCGGAGGTAGCGATGAGCGTGGGCAGCGAGGAAGTACGCGAAGTTCGATCCGAGCAGGCCGAGGCCTTCGTGGGACGCTTGTTCGAGGCGGCTGTCGGAGGCTGGGAGCTGCTTGCCGCCCATCTGGGGCTCCGTCTCGGTCTCTACGCTGCGCTGGCCGAGGCTCCTGGCGGCCTCACCACCGCGGCCATGGCCGAGGCGACGGGAGTGCATCCCCGTTATGCCCAGGAGTGGCTCGAACAGCAAGTGGTGGCCGGCATCGTGGAGGTGGACGACACCACGGCGGCTCCCGAGGCTCGCACCTTCACCTTGCCCACGGCCCACGCGGCTGTGCTGCTCGACCAGCACAGCCCGTTCTTCGCAGCGCCGCTGGCCGACTGGACGGCCACCGTACCGGCGGTGCTCCCCCAGCTGATCGAGGCCTACCGCACCGGAGGCGGTGTGGCGTGGGGGGAGTTCGGTGAGATCGTGCTCGATGGCCAAGCGGCGTTCAACCGCCCTCTCTTCGAGCACACCCTGGCCGACAACCTGGCCGCCCACCTGCCCGACATCGACGCCCGCCTCAAGGCTGACGGAGGACGCATCGCCGACGTGGCGTGCGGCTACGGGTGGTCCTCGTTGGCCCTGGCCGAGGCCTACCCGGCTGCCAGCGTCGAGGCCATCGACGTCGACGGCCCGTCGGTGGAGCGGGCCCGGCGGAACATCGCCGAGGGGGGACTGGCCGAGAGGGTGCGGGCCACCGTCGCCGACGCTGCCACCGAGCCCATCGGGGGCCCCTACGACCTGGTCACCATCTTCGAGGCCGTGCACGACATGTCCCGGCCCGTCGAAGTGCTGGCCAACCTCCGCATGTCGCTCGCACCGGGGGGCGCCGTCGTGGTCATGGACGAGAACGTCACCGACCGGTTCGGAGACGGAATCGGCAACCCAGTCGAGCGGTTCATGTACACCGCCAGCCTGCTCTGCTGCCTGCCGGCGGGGATGGCCGAGCAGCCCTCAGCGGCCACCGGCACGGTGATGCGACCTTCGACCATGAGGCGCTACGCCGAGGAGGCGGGCTTCTCGAAGACGACCGAGCTCGGCATCGGGGACGGGTTCCACAGGTACTACCGCCTCGACGTCTGACAACCGGGGGTCGGTCAGCGGCCCCGGACCCGGTGCTCAGGCGGGAGGCAAGGGCTTGGCTTTGTCTGTCCGTCCCCCGCCGACTGGTCTCACCTCCTCCCCGAGCTGGCCGAGGCCATCGCCGTCGGCTTCGGCGAGCGCGTCGCAGCGGCCCAAGGAGGCGCGGAACCGGTCCGGACTGTCTCGGCGCGCCCTTGCCGCCAGAGCGGGAGTGTCGACCTCGACCGTCTCGCGGATCGAGAACGGGGAGATCGATCCCCACGGTCGGGATGCCCAGCGCATCGTCGACGCGGCCGGGTCCCGCTTGGTCCTGGCCCACGAGACCGCCGATGCAGAGCCGACCCTGGCCTCGCTCTCCAACGCGGTCGAACAGGTTGGTGGCCGGCTCAAGATCGACTGGACCCGCCTGCGCGGCTTCGCTGATTGGGCGGCCCAGCATTCCGATCGGCTCGGCCGAGCGCTGGCCGACCCGCCGACGCGGACTGGCACCACCCTCGATGCCATCCTCGCCGCCTTCGCTGAGGAGTTGGCTGCAGAGCACGGCCTCCCGCGGCGACGCTGGACGCGCGCGGTCGGCCCCCTGCAGGAGGAGTGGGTGGCGCCGGGGACCCGCCGGATGAGGGCCGATGCGGCGGCCACGGCGCCCGCGCCGTTCCGGCGTCGCAACCTGGTCCTCGCTCGCTCGGCGCTGTTTCGGCAGGCGGCGTAGGTGGTCGGTCGTCCCGGCCTGCTGGGCGACCGCGGTGAGCTCGAGGACGAGCTGGTGAAGGCCGGTGAAGAACGCGCTGTCATCGACGCTGAGCGCACTGCGTTGGAGGCGCAGCTGCGATCTCCACGGCCGAACAAGGGTGGCCTTCGTGCCGCTCTGAACCTGAAGGGCGTCGCATGGCAGCAGGCGGCCGGTTCGGGGTCGTCGGCGCCGCGGCGCTGCGCGCCCTCCAGTTCCGCCTCGGATGGCCCCACATCTGAACTAGTTCAGATAACATGGCGCCATGCGAGTCACCGAGCACCCCTTCTCCGATCTACTGCGTCGGCCGAAGGCGGTCACCGACGATGTCGAGGAGGGCGACGTTCTGCTGCGTCGGCGAGACGAGCCCGACCTGCGGCTGAGTCGAGCCGATCGAGAGGCGCACCGCGCCGCGGCGTTCGCCGCACTCGGTCGTGCAATGAGGAATCTGGCGGTGCACAACCCCGCTGCCCTGGGCGAGGCGCTGGCCGACGCCTTTCCCTGGCTCGAGTTCCTGCCGGTGGCAGACCGACGTCTGTTCCTCGATGAGTTCACGCGTGTGGTGACCGCCTCTGCGACGGTCGACAACTACGAGCCGCTGACCCAGATCGTCCGCGAGTGGCGAGCCACGGCGGAGGTGCACGCCGATCCGAGGCTCGCAAGGAGGCTGCGGAAGCCACTCGACGCCAGCGGCGAGCGGGTCGCTCTGCCGGCGAGCTGAGTGCCGAAGCGTCGCGAGCGCGTCGCGCCGCCGCCGGCGACGGGCGGATGGGACTTCCGCTACGCGACCGGCGACGCGGTGAAGGGATGGGAGAAGGTGTGTGCCGCTGCGCGGGGCAACGCCCGCGTCGCGTGGGAGAAGATCACGGCTGACCCCCGCGAGAGGACAGAGCGCCAGCACCCGCTGAAGGGAAGCCTCAGCACCCGTACGGTGACGGGGAGCAGTTCGGTGCCGATGACCGCGGCCACTCGGAGAACCGCTCGGCTGGGGCCGGGAAGCCGCCCGATCCGCCGTTCGATCAGGTCGCGGACGGCGGCGGGAAGGCGCTCGACGTTCCCGCCGGTGTGAGCAGCGAGCAGGGCGACCTCACGCACGAAGAACGGGTGCCCTCCAGTGCGCCGGTGAATCGCGTCGGTCATCGAGTGCTCGACTGGTCGGCCCAGGAGCCCCTTGACCAGCTCGTGCACCGCGTCGGCGTCGATGCCCGGAACCTCCAGGTGGTGGGCGTGGCTGATGAGCGCGCTGAGTCGCTCTCGCGCCGGGGCGTTCAGCTCGTCGTGGCGGTAGGCGCCGATGAGGCACACACCCGACTGGTGAGGCGCTCGGGCGACGAAGTCGAAAAGCGCCAGGGAGGATTCGTCGGCCCACTGGACGTCGTCGAGCACCACCACCAGCGTCCGCTCGGCGGCCAGCGCGTCGAGAAACCGGGTGGCGGCGTCCAGCAGCAACAGCCGGGCCCGGTCGGTGGCCTCGCCGTGGGAGGCGTCGCCGAGCGACGGGACGATGGTTGCCAGCAGCGACGCGTCGTCCCCGGCGAGCTGGCGAGCCGAGTCGGTCCCGATCGCCCGCACCAGTCCGTTGAGGACCTGGGTCCACGGCCAGTGGCCCGGGGCGCCGTCGACGTCGATGCAGGTGCCCCAGCTGATGTGCGCCCCCAGCTCGGCAGCCGCGACCGTGGCTGCCTGGACGAGGGAGGTCTTGCCGACGCCCGCCTCCCCGCTGACCAGGACGGTCACCCGCTGGCCGCCCAGCGCCCGCTCGACCAGGTCGCGGAGGCCGTCGAGCAGCTGCTCGCGGCCAACGAGGTCCTCGGCGGGGGATCGGCCAGGCACGCCCCCATTGCCCCTTCTCGCACGCGGCATTGTCGTCTGGCGAACTGCCAGACCAAACCTTCCGCGATCGCATCGCGATCTAGCGCCCATCGGTGCGACGACGTCGTCAGCGAGGAGGCAACCGATGGGCTTCGACCCGGTCCAATACAAGACCACGACCCGCCAACAGTGGGAGGACGCCGCCGAGGCGTGGCACCGCTGGGGACCGACCCTGGAGGAGTGGCTCGGGGAGGCCACGGAGCGCATGCTCGACGCCGCCGCCGTCACCACCGGCACCCGCGTGCTGGACGTGGCTGCCGGCGCCGGCGGGCAGACCCTGGCTGCGGCCCGTCGGACTGGTCCGAGCGGGTCGGTCGTGGCCACCGACCTCTCTCCCACGATCCTCACCTACGCGGCCAAGTCCGCCGCCGAAGCCGGGCTGACCAACATCGAAACGATCGAGGCCGACGGCGAGGACCTCAGAGTCCTCCCTGCGGGGTCGTACGACGCGGTGATCTGCCGGGTCGGGCTGATCTACTTCCCCGACCAACAGCAGGCCCTGGCCGGCATGCACCGGGCGCTGCGCGACGGTGGACGGATCGCCGCCGTCGTCTACTCGACGCCGGACCGCAACGAGTTCTTCTCCCTCCCGGTGTCGATCATCCGGGAGGCGGCGCAGCTCCCGGCACCCCAACCAGGCCAGCCGGGACCGTTCAGCCTCGGCGGACCCGCGGCACTACAGGCCGCTCTGACCACGGCCGGCTTCTCGGACGTGACCGTCGCCGCCGTTCCCGCTCCACTGAGACTCCCGTCCGCGGCCGACTGCGTCCGCTTCGAGCAGGAGTCCTTCGGGGCGCTGCACCAGATGCTGGCCGGCGTCGCCCTCGGCGACCGGCCCGCGGTGTGGGACCGGATCGAGGCGGCGCTCGCCCGGTTCGAGACCCCCGACGGGTTCGTCGGTCCGTGCGAGCTGCTCATCGGGTCGGGGACCAAGGCGCCATGAACATCAAGGCCGCTGCCGCCGCGGCGGTGCTGGTTGCGACCCTCACCTCCGCCGTCCCGTCCGCCGGTGCGGCAGCGACCGACGCGCGCGTCGCCGTCTCCTGGCACCCGCAGATGGCCCCGATGTCCGGTCCGGTCGAGGGGGCGTCGGCGCATCTGGTCCGTACGGGCAACGGCATCTCGTACTCGCTGCACGCCACCAACCTTGTAGCCGGCCACTCCTACACCCTCTGGCAGGTCGTGGTGAACAACCCGGCGGCGTGCGACCCCCGGCCATGCACCGCGCCGGACATCCTCGGCAACCCCGACGCCGACGGGCAGGTGAGCTACGCGGCCGGCCATGTCACGGGTGGCAGGGGGCAGGCCACCCTCGCGGGCTCGCAACGAGTTGGGGCGATCCCTGAGGGATGGCTCGATGACCGCGGTCTCGTCGACCCGATGGGTGCGGAGGTGCACCTGGTCCTCAACGACCACGGTCCGGCGCTGGCCGAGCTCATGCCGGAGATGATCCACACCTACCGCGGCGGGTGCAGCGACTCGTCGCCGTTCCCGCCGATCTTCCCGCCCAAGGCGATCGCCGACGGACAGGTCGGCCCGAACACGTGCCGGCTCACCCAGGTGGCCGTCTTCGCGTAGGTCGACGCTCGGCCACCTACGCATCCATGAGAGGAGAACACCATGAGCAACCCGGTCGACCGGTTCCTCGACGCCGTTCGGACGGCCGGCTTTGCGGCCACGGATGTGTTCGCGGACGACGCGTTGTCCGATTCCACGCCGCCGAACTGGCGCCTGCAGATGAGAGGCGCGGGGGAGCTGAGCGCCCAGTACGCCAAGTGGTTCGACCAGCCGGCCGAGCTCACCGAGCTGCGGCGCACACGTCTACCGGACGGTGAGCTACTGGAGTACACGCGGGCATGGACGCAAGACCGTGTGCCCCACAAGGCCCACCACATCCACCGGCTCACCGTCGCCGCCGACAGGATCGTCGAGGACGCCCACTGGTGCGGGGGCCGCTGGCCCGAGTCGCTCCTGACGGAGATCGCCAACGCCGGCCACAAGGTGTAGGACCGAGCCCGAACGAGGAAGGGAGCCGATGCCCGGCTCGAAGGTCGTGGCCGCAGCAGCTCAAGCCGCGCCGGTATTCCTTGACCGCGACGCCACGGTCGACAAGGCCGTCCGCTTGACGAAGGAGGCGGCAACGAATGGCGCCGGGCTGGTCGTGTTCCCCGAGGCGTTCGTGCCCGGCTACCCAGACTGGGTGTGGCGCACCATCCCGTGGTCCGACCGGGCCTGGTACGAACGGCTCTACGACCAGTCCGTCGACGTGCCCGGCCCCGCGACAGAGGCACTCGCCACCGCGGCGCTGGAGGCCTCGACCTACCTGTCGGTCGGCGTCAACGAACGCGACGGCGGGACCCTCTACAACACGCTGCTCCACTTCGCCCCCGACGGGTCGCTGCTCGGCACGCACCGCAAGCTGATGCCCACCGGCGCCGAACGCCTCGTGTGGGGTCAGGGCGACGGGTCGGGCCTGCTCGTGTTCGACACGCCCTTCGGCCGGCTCGGCGGGCTCACCTGCTGGGAGAACTACATGCCTCTCGCCCGGGCCGCGCTGTACGCCCAAGGCATCGACGTCTACCTGGCACCGACGTGGGACAACAGCGACGTGTGGGTCCCGACCCTGCGCCACATCGCCAAGGAGGGGCGGGTCTACGTGATCGGTGTGACGTCCTGCCTTCGGGGCTCCGACGTGCCCCGCGGGCTGCCCGGAGCCGAGAAGCTCTACGGAGGCGATGACGACTGGATGGCCCGCGGGAACACCACGATCTGCGGACCGGACGGTGAGATCCTCGCCGGCCCGCTCGAAGCCGCCGAAGGCATCGTCTACGCCGAGGTCGACGCCGACCACGCCCGCAAGGTCCGCCGCCAGTTCGACCCCGTCGGCCACCACGCTCGCCCCGACCTCCTGCGGCTCATCGTGGACCGCGCCGCCAGGCCGGTGCCGGTCGTCGCCGAGCGAACGCCAGAGCCCGTCGAGACCGACGTCGGCGGTTGAGCCCCTCCGCCGCGATCACCCGCACGGCCGAAGATTGACGCTCGGCTCGATCGGGTGCAGGATCTGGTCAAGCAGCGGGCGGGAGGGCGACCATGGAACGGATGGTCACGCACGTCCTGCGGGATGCCGACGGGGACATCACGCACCTGTGCCAGCCCGGAGCGCCGTGGACGCCTCGGAGCCGGGCCGATGCCATCGACGACATCCGCTCAGGGGTGCATCGATACGTGGTGCGCGGTGCCGGCGGGCGGCGGGTGCCGATCCACGTCGTCGACCACCATGGCGGGTACCTGCGGTCGGGTGCCGACGCCGAGACGGCCAACAACCTCGACGACCTTCCCCTTCTGTTCCCCGGGGAGCCGCCGGCGTCGTGCCCGATCGGTTGGCAGCCCAGCGTCCAGACTCCGGTGTTCTACGGAGTGCGCGACGTTGGCCCGTCCGACGGCGCACCCGGCCCTATGCGGGTGTTCTTCCCGAGCCTGGACGGAGCGGTGCACACGGCGCCGGTACTGGAGGGCTGCGGGCGCTACCCGTTGGCGTTGTTGGCGCACGGCAACTGCGCCGAGGTCGAGCACTACCGCCACTGGTTCGAGCTGCCCGCCCAGCTGGCCCGGTCGGGCTGCGTGGTGGCGGTGCCGGAGCTGCCGCACATCGCGGCGGGCTCCGGGCCGTTCACCGACGACCACCCCGACCGGCTGCTGCTCGGCGAGGTCATGGACTGGATGCACGACGGGTGGGAACACGCCGACGTGTTGCGTGCACCCGCCCACACCGGGGTGATCGGCCACTCGTGGGGCGCGCTGCTGGCCGGCGCGTTCGCCGCCGACCGCAACCTGGCGGCGTACGTGTCCCTGAGCGGGGTGTGGAGCGAGTGGCCATCGAGCCCACCCAGCCCGCTGCCCACGCTCGGCATGCCGAAGCTGTTCACCTGGGGCACGGGGTTCGGCGACGTGTTCTCGGCCATCGGTGATGCCACGTGGGACTCGCTGCCGGGGACGAAGCACCGTGGGGTGTTCCCCGACGCCGGCCACTGGGACGTCCTGCCGCCGGGCCGGACGACCTGCGAGAACCAGCGGGGCGACTGCGAGCTGACCTGGGTCCTCATCATGGACCTGGTGGCGGCGTTCATCGGTCGCTACCTTCCACCCGAGTCGTGGGTCGGGCACACCACCACCATCCCCCGCGCGCTCGCGCCCTTGGTCCTGACGCCCACCGACGAGCAGGAGTTCTTCGTGGGCGGCCACCTGACCGGCTTCGGGAGGCTGGACGGGTCTGCCGGCTGCAGCGTGGACCTCGCGTGGACGACCCCGGCGGGCAGCGGCGAGCTCAGCCTGCCCTGATCCGACCAGCCGTGTGTGCATCAACGCCGCGGATCATCACGCCTTCGTCCACGGCGATCTCGCCCGCGATGCGAGCTGCCGGGTCGGGAGGTCGCCGCATCGTTGGGCGTTCCCGAGCGCTGCACCGGTGCCGGTATCGGGCGGTCGCCGGGAGAGTCGATGGGGGCGCCGTCAACCCCGCTCCGGAGGGCCAGATCAGCGGCGGGTGCGCAACGGCTCCGGCTGGCGGGCATGGCTGAGCGCCCAGGCGGCGAGAGGCGCCTGGAGGGGCAGACGCAGCCACAGAGCGGCCGCCACGGGGGTCGTCGGGGCGCCGGCGTCGACAGCCATCTGCACGTTTCCAGGGAGGACGACGACGAGCGTGGCAGCGGCGGCCCACGCCCCGACCCGACGCGTCGCCGCCGGCAGGAGGGCGGCTCCCGAGGCGATCTCGGCGAGGCCGGTCGCGACCACCCACGCCCGGGGCGAGCCGAGCCAGCGGGGGACGAGGCGCTCGAAGGGTGCCGGCATCACCAGGTGCAGCGTCCCCATCCCGACCAGCAGGGCCGCCAGGGCGCGTGTGCTCAACCGCGAGGGCGTCACGCCCGTCCTACGGCACCGGCCGGCGTCGCGTATCACCGGCCGGACGCCTCGCGGCGGGAACCGGTCCCGTACCGCTCCGGTGTGTCCCGCTTCGACGCCGAGCCCCGGCTGCACGAGGGGACGCGGCGTAGCATGTCGTCACCGTCCCGGGCGACGTGTCGGACGCCATCGAGGCGGCAACGGCACGCGCTTCTACTCGGTGTACGGGCCGCTACGCCTGGGATCCCACCGACTCCGACGAGGCGTTCCAGGCCAAGAGCCCGGGCGCCCGTCGCGCGCCCCCGTGAGGTGGACGAACGTCGGCCGGATGGTGCGCACCCGTCTCGGCGGCCGGTGGGACGAGGCACGCCCACGTGCCGGTGTCCAGGTACTGGGGCGCGCCGTTCCCGAAGCCGACGGGAGCCGGTCGTTGCCCGGCGCACCTGCTCGCGCGGAAGTCGGGTGCTCCGAACCGGACCTCCCGGCTCTCGACTGCGCTTCACCCGTCATCACCACCGGCTGCGCCGGCCAGCTCGTCCAGGATGGCTGCGATGCCATCCGGATCGGACAAGTGGACTTTCGCACTGCTGTTCGTCCTCAGGCGGCGTAGGCCAGGGTGTCGAGGACGGTCCGGGTGATTTTGTCGTTGTCCTGGGCTGGGGATGACATCGCGGTAATTCGTTGGGACCAGAGCAGG
>JBOGHR010000616.1:0-14790 GCA_050744905.1 Acidimicrobiales bacterium | reverse complement strand
CATCATCGTGGGCGAGGGCGGCCAGCTGGTCGGTCCTGGCCTCGAACCACTCCTCCAGGGCCTTGCGAGAGGCGCTGTTGAGCGGCACCTCCCGGTAGGCGTCGCCCTTGCCGGTGCGGACCTTGAGGCGGCCGCGGCGGGCCGACATCTCCACGTCGGCCATGTCCAGGGCCGCCAGCTCGGAGAGGCGCAGCCCGGCGTAGAAGAAGACGGTGGCCATGGCCCGGTCCCGAGGCGAGGGACTGGCCTCGACGATGCGCAGGAACCGGCGCTGGTCGGCCTCCTCCAGCGAGCGCGGCGCCACCTGGGCCAGCTCCTCCCGCAGGACCTCGGGGCGGCCGGCGGCCAGGGAGCGGTAGAAGTTGTCGATGGCGGCCAGTGCCTGGTTCACCGACGCCGGCGCCCACCGCTTGGTCGTCTTGACGTGGCGCTTGTAGTCCCGAACGGCCTAGTCCCGCACATGCGGGTCGACCAGGGCCTGGGGCCCGTGTTCCGAGCCAGCCAGCCAGTCGAGGAAAGCTCGGACCTGGGCCAGGTATGCCTCTCGTGACCGAGTGGCCAACGGCTGGCGCTTCAACCAGCCGGCGTAGGTGGCCAGCACCGCCTCGGCCTCGACGCCCTCCGGCTCTCTCGGTGCTGCCCTCTTCGCCCGAGCGGCCATGGCCTCTCCCTGTTAGTGGAAGCACATTCGCCGGGCTGCGACCCGGCCACAGCCCACGTTAGTGGAAGCTCAGTTGGAATGTGCTTCCACTAAGGTCTCTTAGTCGCAGATCGCTACGAGGCGAAGATCCTGGAGACCTCGTCGAGTGTGGCGAACGCCCACAGGATGCCGAAGCCGCCGCCGACGGCGGCCGAGACCTCAGCCCATCGCCCAGCCGCCACCGCCGGTACCCGCGACCACAGTGGTGTGGCCTGCGCGTCAGCCAGCGACTTGGGGCCGGCCTCACCGCCGCCGCCCCCGAAGACGAGGAGGAAGTCAGCCGTGAGCTCGGGCAGGCGTTCCACCGAGAAGCTCCTGATCCGCTCCGGCGGGGAGACCACCGTGAACCCCGCCTCGGCCAGGAGAGCCAGCGCCGGGCGGCTGGCCTCGAAGTACTGCGCGGCGGCGGGCTCATAGAAGCCGAGCAGGGAGACCGACGGAAGCGGGCCCTTGCGCTTGGCCGCGGCGCCGAAGGATGCGATGCGGGCGGAGAGGTCGCCGAGCACCTCCTTCTCCTGCTCCTGGCGGTTGACCGCGTCGGCCACCACGGCGAACGCCTCCCGGATGTCGCCGATCGAGCCGGCTCTCGGGGTGGTGACGATCGGCACGCCCACCGACGGCCCGATGGAGGAGTACCGCTGGTACTCCTGTTCCATCACGTTCGACCAGCCCAGGATGAGGTCCGGGCGAAAGCTGGCGACGCGCTCGAGGTTGATCTCACCTTCGACGACCTCTACGGTCGGCGGCACCTTCGCCCAGGACACGGCCTGGGTGCGGTGGAAGCCCACCGCCGCCACGGGCGTGACGCCAAGCGCCAGGCAGTTGTCCAAGCCGGGTCCCGTGAGGCACACCACTCGCTCGGGCCGGGCCGGAACGTCGGTCTCGCCGAGCCCGTGGCGCACCCGCCGGGAGGCCGGCGCAGCGGTGCCACGCGTGGGCGCCGCATCGGTCCCTTTCTCGCTGGCGCAGGCGGCGGCCACAAGCAGGGCCGCCGCCCCGGCGAGGAACTCCCTACGAGTGGCGTCGTCGACGATGTCGGGCGCCGACGGTGTCGGTCGGACGAGCAGATCAGTGGGCACGAACATCTCCGTTCATGTCTTGGTCATCAGTGGCAATCAAATCAAGGGTTCGCCTGGTGAGCATTGGCGTCAGGGCCGGGGGACGGTCCCGAGGTAGACGAAGCCCATGATGTGGTCGGTGGCGGCCAGGCCGAGCGCCGCCTTGACGCGGGGGTCGTAGGCCACGTGGCCGGTGCGCCACATCGACCCGTAGCCGAGAGCCGTAGCGGCGAGGAGCAGGTTCTGCACGGCCGCCCCCACCGCGGCCACCTGCTCGATCTCGGGGACGGGACCGGGCACGGGCACGCATGCGGCCACGACGACCACCGGCGCCCGCCCCAGCTTGGTTCGCTCCTTGTCAAGGGCGGCCGGCACGGGCTCGGTCCCGGCATCGGCGCACCGTCGCAGGTACGCCTCGGCCAGAACGGCGCCGAAGTCGTCCTTCGGCCGGCCGGACAGCACGTGGAACCGCCACGGCCGCAATCGGCCGTGATCGGGCGCTGCCTCGGCGGCGGCGAGGAGGGCGACAAGCTCGTGCTCCTCCGGCCCGGGGCCGACCAGGCGGCCGCAGGAGCGGCGCGAGGCGATGGCGTCGAGCACGCCCTTGAGCGCCACGGCGGGGTCTCCTTGTGCCTTCGTCTCGACCACCGGCTACCGCACGACCAGTTGGCCGCGCATGCCCTTGTCGTAGTGCGTCTTGCCGTCGGAACTGGTCACGATGCAGAAGAGGGTGTACGTGCCCACCTTGAGCTCGTAGGTGGCGTCACAGGTCTTGCCTGCACCGAACGCCTCCAGCTCGAACGCTCCTGACCGCTCGAGGGCCGCCTCGTCCGGCTCACCGCCTTTCATCGGCACCTCGCCCCCACCGGGAAGGAACGCCAGCTCGTGGTTCTCGGTGCCGGCGTTGCGGGCGGTGAAGGTCACGACGCCGGCCTTGGCCGACACGCTGGCGGGCGAGAAGGAGAAGTCGCGTAGCTCGATGGCGACCTTCTCCGTGGCCCGGGGGGCCAGGTCGGTGCCGACCGGGTTGCACTCGGCCGGCTCGGTGGCGGAGTCGGCGCCGGGCCCGGCGCCGTCGTCCCCGAAACCCCAGCACCAGGATGGCCGTCGCCATCAACGACGCAGCAAGCGTTCGGATCGTTGTCATGAGATCGGTTCCTCCTCGATGGCGGGCACGGTGGCCCTTGGCTTCGGTGGACGGGCGCGGCCGGCCGGCACGACCAAGGGCGTGCCGGCCACGGGGTCGGGCACCACGCGCACGGCCAGCCCGAAGACCCGCTCGACGAGGTCCTCGGTCACCACCTCGGCCGGCGGGCCCTCGGCAGCGATGGCGCCGTCGACCATGGCGACCAGGTGATGGGCGTAGCGGCAGGCCTGGTTGAGGTCGTGGAGCACCGCCACGACGGTGCGGCCGTCCTCGCGGTTGAGGCGGGCCAGAAGGTCGAGCACCTCAACCTGGTGGGCCAGGTCCAAGAAGGTGGTGGGCTCGTCGAGCAGCATGATGGGCGTCCCCTGGGCCAGGGCCATGGCGATCCATGCCCGCTGGCGCTGGCCGCCCGACAGCTCGTCCACGGGCCGGGTGGCGAGCTCGAGGGTCGAGGTGGCCTCCAGCGCCTGGGTGACCGCCGACTCGTCGTCGGCGGACCACTGCTGCAGCCAGCGCTGGTGGGGGCTGCGCCCCCGCGCCACCAGGTCGGCGACGGTGAGGCCCTCGGGGGCGATGGGCGACTGGGGAAGGATCCCGAGGCGGGTGGCGACCTCCCGGGTGGGCAGCTTGCCGATGGCGTGGCCGTCGAGGTACACGGTGCCCGCCTTGGGCCTGAGCAGCCGGGCCAGCGCCCGCAGCAGGGTGGACTTTCCGCAGGCGTTGGGCCCGACGATGACGGTGATCTTCCCGGGCGGGATGGCGACGGACAGGTCGCGCACGACGGTGAGGTCGTCGTAGGCGAGCCGGACGGCCTCGGCTCGCAGCCGCCGGCCACGGCTCTGGCCGCCCGTCTCTCGGGCTTCTCTCCTCGGACCCCTCATCGCCGGTCCCTGCCCTCGGAGGCGGCTTGCTCCAGGTCCGCCACCAGTTCGGCGGCGGCGCAGCGGGCCAGCATGTCCAGCGCCGCGCCATAGGCAGCCTCCGCGCCCGCCGTCTCGCCCGCCATCGTGGCCGACACCAGCGTGACCCCTGTGGCCGAGTCCTCCAGGAAGCCGCCGTCGGCGGTCACCGCGCCGACGGCGGCACGGGCTGAGCATGCAGGAAGCGCGGTGGCGAAGACGTAGGTGGAGGTGCTCGGGTGGTCGAGGCGCCAGACGCCGCCGGGTAGTGAAGCGCCCGGGTGGTCGAGCTCCACCCGCACCGCCAGGCGTGCGGCGGCGACGAGTTGGTCGACGAGCGGGTTCGTGCCGTGGGGGAAGCCGAGGCGGCCGTGGACGACCATCGAGCGGAACCAGCACGGCGGGACCAGCGGATGTCCGGCGTGTTCGGGCAGCGGCGGGCGCCGCACCTCGACCAGCGTGCGTGCACCATCAGTGAGCAGCACGCGCGCCGATACGGCGGCCGCCAAGGTCGCCGAGGCGCGAAGGTGCCAGAACGTGGATGGGTCGAAGGGGATGGTCACGGCTCCGCCTCCTCGTCGAGCCAGGCGGCGAGCCTGCGCTGGCGGTGGTCGGGGTCGGTGAAGGGGCAGGTGGTGCAGTAGCCGTCGCCGCACGGGTCGGGGCCCTCGACGGTGAGGTAGTAGAGGCAACACGTGCCTCTGATGGGGAACCACCCTTCGCGCCCAGTGGGCGACGTGACCCGGAGCGGGCTGGGCCGGGTGAGGCGCACCGGGGCGTGGGCGGCCAGGGCATCGAGCAGCTCGGTCGCAACAGCCCACCCCTCGGCGCCTGGTCGCCCTGCCCCGCGACCGGCCGTCAGCGCCACACCCGCGACCCGGTCGGCCACCGACCCCCACAGGCCCCGACGGGCATAGGGGAGGCGGGCCCGGACCGCCTCCAGCATTGGACAGAGGGCAGCGGTGATGGCCTCGGCCCACCACTGGCGCAGCGCGGCGGCATCTGCCACCACGACCGTGCCGGGCTGGCCGGCGGCGGGGTCGTCGGGCAGCACCGCGGCTCGGGGCTCGAGGAACCGCACGCCGTCGAACCAGCCAGCGTCGTGCAGGTGGACGCTGACGTTGGACGGATCGGGATCAGGGCAGCGGCCGTCGACGACGAGGGCGGCCACCGTCGATGCGACGAACGGCACGGCGACGTGTGATCCCAGGTAGGAGCCGGCCACGTCGCCTCGGCCCTGGCGGGCGCGCAGGTCCTCTGCTACGCGGTCGAGCAGGCCCGAGACAACGAGCTCGTCGAGGCGCACCCAGCCCGAGCCCGCCGGTGGACCCACGCCGAAGCCCAGGTGCCCGGCGGCTCGGCCCAGGCGCGCCCCGGTCTCGGCCAGGAAGCTCACGCCAAGCTCCGTCTCGGTGCGCGCGACAAGGCGCTCAACCTCCTCGTCCGATTCGGTTGGCCCGGGCCAGCAGCCAGAGCAGGTACGGAGCGCCGATCACCGCGGTGACCACGCCGACCGGCAGCTCGGTGGGAGCGAAGAGGCGACGGGCGGCGAGGTCGGAGGCGACCATGAGGGCGGCGCCGGTGAGGGCGGCGGGGCCGAGGGCGGGCGTGCCCCCGCCGGCCAGGCGGCGGGCGATTTGGGGGGAGACGAGGGCCACGAAGGCCACCGGGCCGGCCGATGCGGTGCCGATGGCGGCCAGTCCGACAGCCGAGACGATCAGGCTGGCCCGGGTCCGCTCGACCCGGGTGCCCAGGCCCCTGGCCGCATCGTCGCCCAGCTGCAGCACACGCAGGTTGCGGCCGAGGCCGAGGGTGGGCGGCACCAGCACGAGGAGGGCCCAGCCCACCGGCCGCACGTGCTCCCACCCCCGGCCGTTGAGGCTGCCCGTGAGCCACACCGTCGCCTGCTGGGCCTGGAAGATCTCGGCCCGGGTGAGCAGGTAGGACGTGACGCTGGAGAGCATGGCCGTCACCCCGATGCCCACCAGCACCAGGCGGTAGCCGGAGACGCCCTTGCGGTAGGCGAGGAGGTAGATGGCGATGGCGGCGAGCAACGCCCCCGCCAGGGCGCCCCCGGCGATCTGGGCGGTCGTCCCGCCGACGACCACGATGACGAAGACGGCGGCGGCGGCGGCTCCGGCGTTGACCCCGATCACGTCGGGACTGGCCAGGGGGTTGCGGGCAAGGCTCTGGAACACCGCCCCCGACAGCCCGAAGGCGGCGCCGACGGCCAGGCCCGTGAGCAGGCGGGGCAGGCGCAGGGTGTTGACGATGAAGAAGGCGTCGGGGTCGCCGTAGCCGAAGATGGCGGGCACGACGTCGCCCAAGGGGATGGGGAAGTCGCCGACGCTGACGCTCAGCGCCCCGAGGAGACACGCCGCGGTCGCCAGGGCGGCCGAGACGCCGGCCACCCGCAGGTCGATCGCCGCCGAGAGGGGCGGCCGGCAGAAGCGGAGGACCCGCCGGGTGGGCGCCACCGCCGTGCGGGTCAGGCTCATGGCCGCCCTCACAGCTCGGCCAGCTTGCGGCGCCGGACGAGGGCGATGAAGAAGGGGGCCCCGACCAAGGCGGTGACGATGCCCACCTCGAGCTCGGCGGGACGGGCCAGGACACGCCCGACGATGTCGGCCACCAGCAGCAGAAGCGGCGCCAGCACGGCCGAGTAGGGCAGCACCCAGCGGTAGTCGGGGCCGCAGATGGCGCGGGCCACGTGGGGGACGGTGAGCCCCACGAACCCGATGGGCCCGGCGGCGGCCACCGCCGAGCCCACCAGCAGGACCACCGAGGTGGCCGAGACCGCTCGTGCCGCCCCGATCCGGCTGCCGAGTGACCGGGCGACGTCGTCGCCCAGGCTGAGCGCGTTGAGCGAGCGCGCTGACCCCAAGGCGAGGACGGCGCCGGCCACCAGGAAGGGCGCGACCTGGCGCACGATGTCGCCGTCGCGCCCGGCGAGGGAGCCGACGACCCAGAAGCGGAACTGGTCGAGGGTGGCGATGTCGAGCAGGAGCACAGCGCTGGTGAGGGCAGAGAGCAGGGCGGTGACTGCGGCCCCGGCCAGGGCCAGCTTGACCGGGGTGGCCCCCTCCCGGCCCAGGGACCCCAGGCCGTAGACGAGCACGGAGGCCCCGAGCGTGCCGACGAAGGCGAACCAGACGTAGACCGACAGGTCGGAGATGCCGAAGGCGTAGATGGCCACCACCACGGCGAGGGAGGCGCCGGCGTTGACGCCGAGGATCCCCGGCCCGGCCAGCGGGTTGCGGGTGACGCCCTGCATCACCGCCCCCGCCAGGCCCAGCGCCATCCCCGCACCCAGGCCGATGGCGGTCCGGGGCACCCGCAGGCTGCGCACGATGAGGTGGTCGTTGGCGCCGTCGAAGGCGAAGAAGGCGTCGAGCACCGTGCCGAAGGGGATGGGCTTGGAGCCGTAGGCCACGCTGGCCAGCGCCGCCAGGGTGAGGGCACCGATCAGCACCAGCAGCCCGACCGCCCGCGTCCACGCTGCTCGTGCCAGCGCCGGGTGTCGCGACGGCCGGAGCCGGCCCTCAGCTGTCGCCGGTGTGGTGGCGGTGGCGGTCACCGGCGCACCGCGGCTTCCAGCATGGGAACGACGCCGTCGAGGACGAACGGCAGGCTCAGGACGGAGTTGAAGGCGAACGCGTTCTCCAGGTCGCCCTCGAGGAAGATCTGTCGCCTCTCGCGGGCCGAGCGCATCTGGCCCACCAGCGGGTCGCCCATGATCGCCGCCCTGCCGCCGTCGACGTAGGCGACCTGGACCCACACGACCAGGTCGGCGTCGAGCAAGGACAGCCGCTCGGGGCTCACCTCGCCGAAGAACTTGCCGCCGGTGGCGTCGTCGAGGGCCCTGGGGACGACGAAGCCCAGCGACGTGAAGAAGCGCGAGCGTGGGTCCTGGGAGGCGAAGAACCCGTAGGCGCCACCGCTGTTGCGGTACGTGCTCACGGCGACGGTCCGGCCCTGCCAGCCAGGGTGGCGGTCACGGACGGCGCGGAAGCGGCCCTCCAGGTCGGCGACGAGCTTCTCGGCCTGAGCCGCGCGGCCCAGGGCCCGCCCGACGGTGCGGGTCGTGTCCTGCCAGGGCACGCCGAAGTCCACGTACGACGCCGTCTGGGCCACCGTGGGGGCGATGCGGGCGAGCTTCTCGTACTCGGGAGCGGTGATCCCCGAGTACACGCCCAGGATGAGGTCGGGGCGGAGGGCGGTGACCTTCTCGTAGTTCAGCTCGCCGTAGGGCATCTTGAGGATCTCCGGGCGAGCGGTGCCCGCCGCCGCCTCGGCCCACGGAAAGATGACGTCGGCCTCGCTGCCGAACCAGTAGCGCACGGCCACGGGGGCGACGCCGAGGGCGAAGATCGTGTCGTGTTCCTGGTACCCGAGCGAAAGCACCCGCTCCGGCCGACGATCGATCCGTGTCGTGCCGAACTTGTGCTCGATCGAGACCGGGAAGCTCCCGCCGCCGTCGGCCCCCGGCTGCCCCGGAGCGGGCGTGGATGTCGCCGAGCGGCCGGCTTCGCCGCAGGCGGACGCCACCATCGCCAGGGCGAGGATCGACGCGAGGCCGACGCCCCGGCCTCGCGCTCGGAGCTGTGAGCGCACCGCGGTCATCGCCCCATCAAGTCGCGGAGCTGGTCCATCACCGCAAAGGCGGCGTGGTAGCCGATGCCCCCGAGCCAGGTCTGGTCGTCGACGGTGTGCACGCGCCCCGCTTGCACCGCCGGCAGCTGCCTCCACAGCGGCGAGGAGAGGACCGCCTCAGCGTTGGCGTTCTTGAGCTTGTCGAAGACCGCCACCACGATCACGTCGCCGCCGGCCTGCTCGAGCTGCTCGAGGCCGATCTCGGCCGCGAAGTCGTCCACGTTCTGGCTGTCGGGGCGGGGAAAGCCCAAGTCGGTGAGCAGGACGCCCAGGAAGTTGGCCCGCTGGTACAGGCGGACGTTGCCGGTCATCACCCGTACGACCGAGACGCTGGGGCGGGGCAGGGGCAGGGCCTTGTTGATCTCGCCCAGCCGCTGGGCGTAGCGGGCCCTGGTGGCTGCCGCCTGCTCCTCCCGGCCGAGGGCTTGGGCGAAGAGGTCGAAGTTCTGCTTCCATGTCACCCCCACCCGCTCGGCGAAGACGGTGGGGGCGATCTGGGACAACTGGCCGTAGAGGGCCTCGTGGCGGAGCTTGGAGGACAGGATGACGTCCGGGCGCAGGCGGGCGATGGCCTCGAGGTTGGGTGCCTGGATGGTCCCCACCACCTCGACGCCGTCGATCTCGGCGGGCTTGAAGTAGGCGGGGAGGCCGTCGGCGCCGTAGTCCACCGTCCCCACCGGCTTGACGCCCAGCTCCACCGCGGTGTCCAGCTCGCCGGTGTCGAGGGTGACCACCCGCAGGGGCGCCCGCTCGATGCGGGTCTCGCCCATGGCGTGGCGGATGGTGCGCGGGAAGACCCCAGGGGCGGCGTCGGTGCCGAAGCGGGGGTAGGGGGCGGTGGCCGAGGCGATGCTCACGGCGTTCGGCTTGGTCGACGGACGGGGCGGCGGCACCTCTGGCGCCCCAGGGGGCGTGGGCGCCGACTGGCCGGGTGCGGTGGCGGACCGAGGTGTGCCCTCGCCGCCGCAGGCGGCGAGCACGAGCACGCTCGCCACCGCCAGCGCCAGGGCCCGGACTCTCGGAGGGGACATGTCGCTCCTTTCCATTGTCGGTCTCGGCACACGCCCGCCACGGAGGCGGTGAGGCCACCGCGGTGAGCGTCTCCACTCAAAGGGGCGTTGAAGGTGGGACGATTGACGGCGCGGCGACGGCCAGGGTGTCGTGCACAAGGAGGGGGCATGCAGGGTGACGCTGAGATCCTCGAGTTCCTCAACGAGGTCCTCACCGCCGAGCTGACGGCGGTCAACCAGTACTTCGTGGACGCCAAGATGTGCGCCAACTGGAGCTACGGGCGCCTGGCCGAGCACATCCGCGCCGACTCCATCGAGGAGATGGGCGACGCCGAGTCGCTGATCGAGCGCATCCTCTACCTGGAGGGGGTGCCCAACCTCCAGCGCCTGGGGACGGTTCGGGTGGGCGAGACCGTGCCCGAGAAGCTTCGCCTGGCCCTCGACCTCTAGCGCGAGGCCATCGCCCGGCTGAACCGCGGCGTCGCCCTGGTCACCGCCAAGGCCGATCACGGCACCCGCCAGCTGCTGGAGGGCATCCTCACGGGAGAGGAGGAGCACGCCGACCTGGCTCGAGACGCAGCTCGAGCTCATCGGCCAGGTGGGCGAGACGCTGTACCTCGCCGGCCAGTCCGGATCCCGAGGAGGTTCGGGGCAGGCGTCGCCGTCGGTGCGGAGGGCGGCGCCGAGCAGCTGGGCGAAGCGCCGGAAGCGCTCCTCGCCCGCCGCGCTCAGACGGTAGTGCGCCGTATCACCATCAGCGGGTCCGCCGAACGGCTCGCCGAGGGCAACGATCAGACCGTCGCGGGCGAGGGATCGCAGGGCCCGGTGGGCGGCGCGGCGCGGCGCGCCTCCGGCGACGGCAGGACCGAGCCTGGCGACCAGCACGGCGGCAGGAGCTGGGGAGGTTGCCACCTCCAGGAGCAACGAGGCCCGCAGCCGCTCCCGGCGTCCACCGCCGCGGCCCGCCGGGGGGCGGTCTGAACCCACCCAGTCAATGATTTGGTCGCGAGCTTGGGTCACCTCTCCCATCCGCGATCGCTTTAGGGCCCCCGCCGGCAAGGTCATGCCTCGCTTCGCCCCGGCGTACCGGCGCCGCCCAGCCGGCGGGAGCGGACCAGCAGGCGGTCGATCGTCAGGCTGTGCGCCTCCATGCCGTCGAGGGCCCGCTGGAGCAGCCGACGTCCCTCCTCGCTGAGGCGGTAGACCCGCCGGGCCGGCCCCCGGGAGGAGGCGTTCCACGCCGAGTACAGCTCCCCCCGGTGGTCCATCGACCGCAGCGTCCGGTAGAGGGCGGCCATGTCCGGGGCGAGGCCGAGCTCGGCCAGGCGGGGCGCCAGGTCGTAGCCGTGGCTCTCGCGCTCGGCCAGCAGCACCAGCACGGCGGTGCGTAGGACGACCGAGCGCGGGGCCCCGGCCCGTCTACCCATCGCCGTCGGCATCCTTCGCCCCCACCAGCACCAGGGGACAGCTGCGACGGGGGTGGGCCACGACCGCGACGGGGTGCCCGTACACGGCGCTGAGCAGCTCGGGGGTGAGGGCCTCGGCCGGCGGGCCCACCGCGGCCACGCGCCCCTGCGCCATCACAGCCACGCGGTCGGCGTGGGCGGCGGCGAGGTTGAGGTCGTGCAGCACGGCCACCACCGCCGTGCCCTGGCCGGCGAGGCGGCGGGCGAGGGCCATGGCCAGCTCCTGGTGGCGGAGATCGAGGCTGGCGGTGGGCTCGTCGAGGAGGAGCAGGGGCGTGGCCTGGGCCAGGACCCGGGCGAGGCACACCCGGGCGGCCTCGCCCCCCGACAGCGAGGGATAGCCGCGGGCGGCCAAGGCCAGGACCTCGGTGGCCGCCATCGCCGCGGTGACCGCCCGCTCGTCGTCGGCACACCGATCCCTGGCCCACGGCGCCCGCCCCATCTCGACCACCTGGCGGGCGGTGAAGGCGAAGGACAGGATGCTGGACTGGGGCAGCACGGCCCGGAGGCGGGCGAGCTCCGGCGCCCGGTAGTTGCGTAGGTCGCGCCCGCCGAGGCGCACCTCTCCGGCCGAGGGGCGGTGGTCGCCGGCCAGCAGGCCCACCACCGTGGACTTGCCGGCGCCGTTGGGGCCGACCACGGCCAGGACCTCGCCCGCCTCGACGGAGAGGGTGAGCTCCGAGACCAGCCGGCGCCGGCCCACCCGGTAGCCGAGGTTGCGGCACTCGAGCGCCACCAGCCGCCCGCCCAGCGTGTCCTGCGCTCCCGCCAGGCGCTTGGCGTACCGGCCGTCGCCGCCCTCGTAGCGCTGGGCCCAGCGGTCCCGACCAGGGACCCCAGCTCGCGGCGGGCCCACTGGGCCAGGTCCTCGTCGGCGGCGTCGAGGTCGACATCGACGGCGGAGGGGCCCGAGGCTCGCACCGCGCCCTCTGCCCATGGGCCGCCTCCCGAGCAGCGGATGGTGGCGGCGAACCCGCCGAAGCCCGCCGGCAGGCGGTACGCGGCCTCCTGCGCCTGGCGGAGCAGGTCTTCCGCTTCGCGATCGGTTTCAAGGGCGCGCGTCACCAGGGTTCCCTCCCGTGCTCTCCCGATTCGAGGACGTGCCCGTTGCCCGCTCCTCGGTGGTGCATTAGGCTTACCTAAGAAAAATCGTTCGGTCAACCTTTTACAGGAGAGGACGGGCCCTTCGGAGGTGTCGGCGAGCGACGGTCAAGAGACCACCCTCGACGAACGAGTGGGGCGCGCCCGCAACGGCGGCGCTCGACGGAGGGCGCGGCGCCCCTTGGTCATGCTCGGGCCGCTGCGGGTACTCGGCGTCCGGGTTCTCGTCGCCCCCGAAGGCTCGGTCATCGAGGCCGTCGGCGTGCTGCACCGCCGTCCGGTGACACAGCGTGTCTCGGCGGCGACCGCCGCCGAGCTCGTCAGCCGCGGCGCTTCCCTGGTCCTGCGCCAGCCTTCCGGCGACGGAGGCCGACCGGGGCAAGGCCGGCCGGCGACCGTGCCAGAGGGCCGCTGAGGGCGATGTACGTATGCCTGTGCCGCCGGGTCACCGATCGCTGCGTGGAAGCGGCGATCGCGGCCGGGGCCCGTGATGTCGACGCCGTCGGGCGGCTGTGCCGGGCCGGCACGGGCTGCGGTGGGTGCCGCCCGTTGCTCGAAGCCTTGGTCGCGGTGGCTCACCACGATGGAGCGCCCGCCGGGGACGCCCTGTCTTCTCGCATCCCGGCGCGGAGTTTCCTCGGCGCGGCGCCAGCGTGCGCCGGCCAATGCCGCCTGGACGGCTGACGGCGACCGAACTCCGGCGACGCCGTCATTAGGTGTGCCTTGCGGCATCTGTTAGGGATGCCTAATGTCTGCGCTTCTACCGACTTCCAGGAGTGCCGACATGTCCGTTGTTGTTCGCCGCCGGGTGCTCGCGCTCACGGCCGCCTTGGCCCTCGCCCTCGCCGCTTGCTCCTCAGACGGCGAGACCTCGTCGCCGAGCGGATCACGCACCGGAGGGGACACCGAAAGCGCCCTCGAGCTACCGCCGTTCGACACCGTGCGGACCACCCCGCTGTCGGGGAGTGAGCACGACAGGCTCCTGGGCGCGGCCATCGACTCGCAGAACCGCCTCTACGGAGCGGGCTGGGTGGGGTCGGGCGCGGACCAGATGATGGCGGTCGCACGCTTCCGCCCCAATGGCGAGCTCGACTCTGGGTTCGGCAACGCAGGTGTGGCCACCGTCAACGTCGCCCAGGGCGGCAAGGCGGCCGAGCTGGCGCGGGGCATCGTGGTCCAGTCCAGCAGGAAGGTCGTCATCTCGGGGACCATCGAGCACGACCCGGCCGCCACCGGCGACGCCGCTCGGGACACGGACATCGCCCTGGCCCGCTTCGACACCAACGGCAAGCTGGACCCAACCTTCGGGGCCGCCGGCGTGGTCAAGCTCGATCTGAGCGCCGGTGTGGTGGACGGCAGCGCCTTCCGGGGCGACACGGCGTGGGGCCTCACAGGCCTCGCCAACGACAAGCTGGCCGTCGTGGGGGCCCAGGTCGGCGTGGGCGAAGGCCGAAAGGACCTCGACTTCGCCGTGGTACGCCTCAACGCCGACGGCAGCCGGGACACGACCTTCGGCAGCAACGGCGTCGCCGTGGTCGGCGTCGGCCCCAACGTCTCGGAGACCCCGAAGACAGCGGTCGAGCTGTCCGACGGACGCTTGGTCGTCACCGGCTACGCCAACGTCGAGGGCATCGTCAAGGTCGTCCTCTTCCGCCTCACGCCTCAGGGCACGCTCGACCCGACGTTCGGCAGCGACGGCATCGCCCTGACGCAGCTGCTGGGCAACGTGTCGGAGTCCTACGCGGTGGCCCTCGCCGGAAACCGGCTGGTGACCACCGGCTACGGGCGGGACACGGCCGATGCCAAGGTCGACCTCATCACCGCCGGGTTCACCCAGGACGGCCGCCTTGACCCCACCTTCGGGACCAACGGCACCGTGCGCATCGATGTCGCCGGCGACGACGATCGTGGCCGCCACATCATTGGCCTGCCCAACGGCGGGGCGCTGCTGGTGGGAAGCGGGAAGCCGACGGCCACCAACCTCGACGCCATGGTGGTCAAGCTCACGCCCGCCGGGGCGCTCGACCCGGCCTTCGGTGCGAACGGGCGGCGGCTCTTCGATGTCGGTGGCCCCAACGACTCCTTCTTCGGCGTTGCCCTGTCGCCGGACAAGAGCCGGGTGGCGGTCGTCGGGTACCTGGGGCGCGACACCGCCGGCTCAGACAAGGACGACAGCGCCGTCCTCTGGCTCAAGCCTTAGCGAGCAACCTCAGACGGGTGTGGACCGGGCCGTGCCGGCTCCAGGTCGCGGTCGGGGCGGCAACGCACATCAGCCACTGGCTGGTCTACTAACTCGTGTTGGTGAGTAGCCGGGGGGAATCTCACCCCCCGGCTCTCGCAGAACCGTACGTGACAGTCTCCCGTCATACGGCTCCCACAGGCCGACCTGGGATGAACGGGAGCAAATGCCAATGGGCGAAGAGCTTCGGCTGTCGCCGGCCAGCGGCCAGCAGCCATGCCCACGCCTTCATCCACTTGCCCCGCAGTCGCTTGAACTTGTGCATGGCCCATCGGACGAGGTGCTCGTTGATGCGCCGTGCCAGGGAGTTCAACTCTGAGCGGTAGAAAGCCCCGTAATAGTTGATCCAGCCCCGCACCTGAGGGTTGATCTCCTCGGCGAGTTCTGACTGGTCCCACCCGCTGTGACGTTTGAGGTGCCAGGCCCTGATCTTCTGGCCGACCGCCTTCCTCGCCTTGGCGCTCATGGCCGGTGAGAAGCTCACGAAGTAGCCCCTCGGACCACGGGCCAGGCGGCC
>JBOGHR010000615.1:0-4123 GCA_050744905.1 Acidimicrobiales bacterium | reverse complement strand
GTCCACGTCGCCGCCCCCCGACGCCGCCAGGGCGGCCAGGCGCACGACGATGCCCGGCGTGCAGAACCCGCACTGGCTGGCGCCCGCCGCGGTGAAGGCCTCGGCCCACGCCCGGCGCTCGTCGTCGGGGAAGCCGTCCAGCGTCGTCACCGTGCGCCCGCCCACCCGCCGGGCGGGGGTCACGCACGCCACCCGGGGCTGGCCGTCGACCAGGACCGTGCAGCACCCGCACTGGCCCTGGGGGGCGCAGCCGTCCTTGGGGCTGCGGGCCCCCAGCCGGTCCCGCAGCACCTCGAGCAGCGAGGCGCCGTCGTCGGCCACCGACACGTCGCGCCCGTCCACCCGGAACCTGATCAACACCCGCCCACGATAGGTTGGCCTCCATGCCGCTCCTCAGCCGCCGCCAGTTCCTCCTGGCGGGCGCCGGGCTGGCCGGCCTGGCCGCCGTGGGCGCCTGCGGGGGCAGCGACGACGAGGGCCGGGCGGGTGCCGACGGGCCGGCGACCACCGGGGGCGCCGGGCGGGGCCGGTTCAGCCTGGTGGTGGCCTCGTTCACCCACGTGGCCGGCATCGACCAGCGCCTCACCTTGGCCCTGCTCACCGCCGAGCGGTCCGGTCCGCTCCCCATCGAGGGGCCGGTGGAGGTGGCCATCGACGGGACCCCGGTGGAGTCGACCCTCCACTCCGACGGCACGCCCCTCCCCTACCTCGTGGTCCGCCACCGCTTCGCCGAGGCGGGGCCGGTCGAGGTGTCCGCCACCTACGGGGGCGAGACCGCCGGGGCGGGGGTGACGGTGTCGGCGCCCGACGAGGTCGAGGTGCCCTACCCGGGCAGGGCGATGATCGCCACCCCGTCGCCCACCCCGGCCGACCCCCTGGGCGTCGACCCCATCTGCACGGCCGAGCCGGCCTGCCCGCTCCACGACGTCAGCCTGGACGCCGCCCTCGGCGAGCAGCGCCCGCTGGCCGTGCTGTTCGCCACCCCCGCCCTGTGCCAGTCGCGCCTGTGCGGGCCCGTGCTCGACACCCTCCTCGAGCAGCGGGAGGCCTTCGCCGACCGGGTGCGGTTCCTCCACGTGGAGATCTACACCGACCGCACGGGCAAGACCCTGGCCCCCACCGTGCAGGCCTACGACCTGGCCGCCGAGCCGGTGCTGTTCCTGGCCGGGGCGGACGGGACGGTCCGCGACCGGCTGGACAACGCCTTCGACCGGGTCGAGGCCAGGGCGGCCCTGGAGCGGCTGGTCGCCTGAGCGCGACGGCGGCCGGGGGCGACGCCCGGGCCGCCGTCTGACGAACGTCGAGTGGAGCGGGCCTAGGAGAAGGACTGGCCGCAGCCGCAGGAGCGCTGGGCGTTGGGGTTGTTGATGCTGAACCCCGCGCCCTGGAGGCCGTCCTTGTAGTCCAGGGACGCCCCCTTGAGCAGCTGGGCGCTCTCGGCGTCCACCACCACGGTGACCGGGCCGTTGGCGGACCGGAGGTCGTCGTGGGCGAACTCGCTGTCGAAGAACATCTCGTAGGAGTAGCCCGAGCAGCCGCCGGGACGCACGGCGACGCGCAGCGCCAGCTCGGGGTTGCCCTCCATCGCCAGCAGTTCGGCCACCTTCTTGGCCGCGCTGTCGGTGATCGTCACGAGGCCGGTGCCGGTATCGGTTTCCGTGGTGCTCACAGGGACTCCTTCTTCAAGGTTCAGGGACGATCCTACCGGGTCGCCAGCTCAACTTGGCACGGGTCGCGGTCGGCCAGGGTGGAGAAGCGGGTGACCGACGCCCCGCCGAGGACCTCGACCATGCCCTCCACCACGCCGCGGTGGAGGTGGCAGACCAGGTCGGGGAAGGCCTCGGCCAGGCCGCGGAACGGGCAATGGGTGAAGGCGACGGTGGTGACCTCCCCGTCGCTCTGCTCCACCGGGTCGAAGCCCAGGTCGGCCATCTCGGCCCGCACGGCGGCCAGGCAGCCCCCGGCGCCGGCCCGGGCCGTGCCGGCGTAGCGCCCGTGCTCCCGGCCGGCCGACGCCACCGCCTCGGGATCGGGCTCGAAGGCGGCGGCCACGTTGGCCAGCAGGCCGGCCATGAGCGGGTAGGTGGGCGGCTCCAGGCCGAGCGACGGGGCGTCGGGCGCCAGCGAGTAGCGGTGCTGGGGCCGGCCCACGGTGCCGCGGGAGTCCATCTCCACCTCGAGCAGGCCGACGTCGCGCATGCGCTCCAGGTGGGGCCTGACCGTGTTGGGGTGCAGGCCCAGCGCCTCGGCGACGTCCGACGTCGACCTCGGCACGCTGGCCCGGGCCAGCTCCAGGTAGATGGCGTAGCGGGTGTTGTCGCCGAGCGCCTTGAACAGCTGGAGCCGGTCCACCCCTGGAATATACCAGGCCCGTTCCTTGTAAACTTCGCCCGGTGCCCACCGCCCCCGTTCCCCGGCCGACCGACGACGCCGTGCGGGCGGCGCTGGCCGGCGTCATCGACCCCGAGCTGGGCGACAACGTGGTCGACCTGGGGATGGTCCGGCGCATCGAGATCGGCCCCGACGGCGCCGTCGACGTCACCGTCGCCCTCACCACCGCCGGGTGCCCGCTGCGGGCCCAGCTCATGAAGGACGTGAAGCTGCGGGTGGGCGGCCTGGCCGGGGTGAGCGACGTGCGGGTCCACTTCGGCGAGATGACCGAGGACGAGAAGAAGGCGCTGATGGCCCGGGCCCGGTGGAAGGCCCGGGAGAGCCCGCCCGCCACCGACATCCCCCCCACCGCCCGCATCGCGGCGATCGCCTCGGGCAAGGGGGGCGTGGGGAAGTCGTCCGTCACCGCCAACCTGGCCGTCCAGCTCGCCCGCCGGGGGCTCACCGTGGGGGTGCTGGACGCCGACATCGGCGGCTTCTCCATCCCCCGCATGCTGGGACTGGAGGGCCAGCTCGGGGCCGAGGCCGGCAAGATCCTTCCCCTGGAGAAGCCCGTCGGCGACGGGCGCCTGAAGGTGGTGTCCATGGGCTCGGTGGGCAACGCGGCCGAGGACCAGGCCATCATGTGGCGGGGCTTCATGCTGAACCGGGCCGTCCAGCAGTTCCTGGAGGACGTGCGCTGGGGCGACCTGGACTACCTGCTCATCGACATGCCGCCCGGCACCAGCGACGTGCAGATGGGCCTGGCCCGGATGCTGCCCCGCACCGAGGTCCTCATCGTCACCACGCCGGCCCTGGCCGCCCAGAAGGTGGCGGCCCGGGCCGCCGACATGGCTCGCAAGGGCTACCTGCGGGTGGCGGGGGTGATCGAGAACATGAGCGCCTTCCGCTGCGCCCACGGGGAGAGCTACGCCCTGTTCGGCTCGGGCGGCGGGGCCCGCCTGGCGGCAGAGATCGGCGTCCCCCTGCTCGCCACCGTGCCCCTCGACCCGTCGGTGGCCGAGGGCGGCGACGCCGGCCGCCCCGCCTCGCTGGCCGACGGCCCGGTGGCGGAGGCCTTCGCCGCCCTGGCCCAGCGGGTCGTCACCGAGGCCCTGCCGCCGGTGGAGATGTCGTCGTGCACGGCCCGCCTCTTCGAGTCGGTCGAGGCGGCCCTGGGCCCCGCCCCCGCCTGACTTCGGCCGGCCGGGCGCACAGAGCGAGTCCCCTGGCCACAAGCTTCGCCGCGTCCGCAGCGGCGAGGTCCGTGGCCGCACTCGCCGCCGCAGGCAACCTCTGCGGCTGCGGACACCGGGAAGGGACGGGGCGGAGGCGGCGCGGGCGGCCTGGGCCGGATCAGCGAGCCCTGGTTCGGGACCCGTCCCCGGCCCGGTCGCGGGCCGGGGACGACGGGCGGAGGCACGCGGTGCAGCCCAGCCGGTCCCTCCCGGCGTCGAGCGGCGCCGTCGAGCGGCACGAGGGGCAGCGCGGCGGCGCGAAGCCGGGCGGCGCCAGCCACCAGACCAGCTCCCACGGGTAGGCGCGGGCCCCCCGGCGGACCTCGACCGCCAGGCGCACGGCGGGCACGAGGACGAGGTGGAGGCGGAAGGGGCGAACGTGGTGGGCGGGACGGAACTTCTCCTCGATCTCCGCCACCCGGCGGGTGTGCTCGACGCGGGTGGCCTCGGCGCGGTCGGCGAGCAGCCGGGCCCGCTCGGGCGGGGCCGCCGCCCGCCGGCGCTCCAGGGTGCCC
>JBOGHR010000614.1:0-5609 GCA_050744905.1 Acidimicrobiales bacterium | reverse complement strand
CCCGGTGGCCCGCCGTCGCCCTGGCCGTCGCCGTGGCGGCCTCGCTCGCCGTGGCGCCCGCCTCCCCCGCCGGCGCCTTCCCGTCGGCCAACGTCGAGCTGCGGGGCCACGGGTTCGGCCACGGCCGAGGGATGGGCCAGCACGGCGCCCTGGGTTACGCGCTGCGGGGCTGGCCCTACCAGCAGATCCTCGACCACTACTACGGCGGGACCACCATGGCGTCCATCGGCGACCCCGCCGTCTCGGTGCGCCTGGTCGCCCAGGACGGGCTGGAGACCATCGTGCTCCAGGAGCAGGGCCAGGCGACGACCACCGCCGACGCGAACCCGGCGGCGCGCTACCCCGCCCTGCGGGCCCGGCTGGTGGCGCCCGACACCTTCGAGGTGTCGTGGGCACCGGGGTGCGGGGGGCCGTGGACCACCATCGCCGCCGCCGCCACCGGTCCCGTCACCTTCGGCTCGGCGCTGCCCCAGACCGACGACCGGTCCACCATGCTCCAGCTCTGCACGGGCTCGGGGAAGCGGTGGTACCGGGGCCACATCCAGGCGGTGCACGACGTGGCCGCCGGGTCGACGCGCACGGTGAACGTGGTCGGCATGAACGGCTACCTCCGGGGTGTGGTCCCCCGGGAGAGCCCGGCGTCGTGGGGCGGCCTGGGCGGCGGCGCCGGCATGCACGCCCTGCGGGCCCAGGCGGTGGCTGCCCGCTCCTACGCCCAGGCCCAGAACCGCCAGCCCTACGCCAAGACGTGCGACACCCAGGCGTGCCAGGTCTACGGGGGTGCCGCCGTCGAGGACGCCGCCGGGTTCCGGGTTCTGGAGGCGGCGGCGACCGACGCGGCGGTGGCCGAGACCACCGGCCAGGTCCGGGTGTTCACCGCCACCGGGGCGGTGGCGTCCACCGAGTACTCGTCCTCCACCGGTGGCCACACGGCGGGCGGGGCGTTCCCCGCCGTGCCCGACGAGGGCGACTCGGTCGCCCAGAACCCGAACCACGACTGGACGGCCGCCGTCCCGGTGGCGGCCATCGAGGCCGCCTTCCCGGGCATCGGCCCGCTCCAGTCGGTGGACGTCGTGCGCCGCAACGGCCTGGGCGACCTGGGCGGGCGGGTGCTCGAGGTCGTCCTGGTGGGCGCCGCTGGGCGCCACGCCATGACCGGCAACGAGCTGCGGTCCAGGTTCGGCCTCAAGTCCGACTGGTTCGCCGTCACCAACAACCCGAGCGGCGGGCTGTCGGGCTACTGGGTGGTGGCCGCCGACGGGGGGATCTTCGCCTTCGGCGACGCCGGGTTCCACGGGTCGATGGGCGCCCGCCGGCTGAACTCGCCGGTGCTGGGGATGGCGGCCACGCCAGGCGGGGGCGGCTACTGGCTGGTGGCGGGCGACGGCGGCATCTTCAGCTTCGGCGACGCCGCCTTCCGGGGCTCCACCGGCGACATCGCGCTGAACCAGCCGGTGGTGGCCATGGCCTCGTCGCCCACCGGCCGGGGGTACTGGCTGGTGGCCCGGGACGGGGGCATCTTCGCCTTCGGCGACGCCGCCTTCCGCGGCTCCACCGGCCACATCCGGCTCAACCAGCCGGTGGTCGGCATGGCGGCCACGCCGGGCGGGGGCGGCTACTGGCTGGTGGCGGCCGACGGGGGCATCTTCGCCTTCGGCGACGCCCCCTTCCTCGGCTCCACCGGCGACATCCGCCTCAACCAGCCCATCGTCGCCATGGCGGCCACCCCCTCGGGCGACGGCTACTGGCTGCTGGCGGCCGACGGGGGCGTGTTCGCCTTCGGCGACGCCGCCTTCCTGGGCTCGCTGCCCGGCATCGGCGTCGCCGGGCCCGCCCGGGGCATCCAGGCCACCCGCGGCGCCGGCTACCTGGTGGCCAACGACGCCGGCCGGGTCCTCGCCTTCGGCGACGCCCCCCGCTTCGGCGACGTGGCCACCGCCGTCCCCGGCTACCGGGGCGGGGTGCGGGGCCTCACCGCCCGCTTCCTCCGCTGATGCTTCGACCTCGTTCGTTCGCTTCGCTCACTCCGCTCGGTCGAGTCGGGTCGTGCTCCGGCGGGCGAGGCGAGCTGGCGCCGCCTCCGCGCTGTCCCGTCTCGCCGCCCGCAGCCGCCTGCGGCGGCGAGTGCCGCCACGGACCTGGCCGCGGCGAACGCGGCGAAGGTTCGTGGCCAGGGCAGTAGCCGGGTGGCGCGGCGGGCGCACCAGGTCCTCGTCGCCGCCGCGCCCGGCGACGCCGTCACCAACGAGGCGCTGCTGCTCCGCTCGGCGCTGCGGAGCCTCGACTGGGTCGGCGAGTCGGAGGTCTTCGCCCGCTACGTGGACCCTGCCCTGGCCGGCGACGTCCTGCCCCTCGACGGGTACGCCGAGCGGTCGCCGGCGGGGTCGGCGGCAGCCGGGGACCTGCTCGTGGTGCACGCCTCCATCGGCGAGCCGGCGGTGGCCGGGCTCCTGGCCGGGCGGCCCGAGCCCATCGTGCTCGTGTACCACAACATCTCGCCGTCGGCGTCGTTCCGCCCCTACGACCCCGCCTTGGCCGAACTGCTCGACGGCGGGCGCCGGGAGCTGGCCGCCCTACGCCCCCGGGTCGCCCTGGCCCTGGCCGACTCGGCGTTCAACGCCGCCGACCTGGAGTCGATGGGGTACGCCGGCGTGCGGGTCAGCCCCCTGGTGGTCGACGCCGCCGCCCTCACCCGCCTGGAGCCCGACCCCGCCACCACCGAGGAGCTGGCCGCGGTCGAGGGGCCGGTGCTGCTCTTCGTCGGCCAGCTCCTTCCCCACAAGCGCCCCGACCTGCTGGTGCAGGCGTACCACGTGCTCGCCACCTACCTCGAGCCCCGGGCCTGGTTGGTCCTGGTGGGCCCGGGGCGCCTGCCCCGGTACCGGCGGGCGGTGGAGCGCTACGTCGACGAGCTGGGCCTGACCGGCGCCCGGGTGGGCGGGCCGGTGGGCGACGCCGCCCTGGCCGCCTTGTACCGCCGGGCCGACGCCTTCGTCACCGCCAGCGACCACGAGGGCTTCTGCGTGCCCCTGCTGGAGGCGATGGCCTTCGGGGTGCCGGTGGTGGCCCGGGCCTGCGGCGCCATCCCGGAGACGGCGGGAGGCGCCGCCCTCCTCGTCCCGCCCGGTGACGACCCCCTGCTGCTGGCCGAGGCCCTGGCCGCCGTCGTCGGCGACGCCGCCCTGCGGGCCGCCCTGGTCGAGCGGGGCCGGGCTCGGCTGGGCGCCTTCGCCGTGGAGCGCTCCACCGCCGCCTTCCTCGGCCACCTGGCCGAGCTGGCCTGAGGGGGCGGCGGGCGGAGCGACGACGGGTCGGTCGGCGCCTCGTCCTGTGCAGGGCCGTCTAGGAGGTCCGGTTCAGGCGGTCGTCGACGGGGACGTCGGCCTCGTCTGCGGGGGGCGCCGGGTCCTCGACGATGCGGTGCACCCAGGCGGCCACCGCCGGCCAGTGCCCGATCGCCAACCCCACCAGCGCGCCGGCTGCCACCGCCACCGCCAGCCAACCGATCGTCGAAGGCACCGAGCGCTCCCTTCACCTGCGACTCCCTCCTCCTATCGGCGGTCCCGGCCACCCGGTTGAGCCGTAACGGCGCCGCCCCCGCCGTGACCGTTCCTCGGCCGCCGCTTGTAGGCGGCGGGGGCCGACATACTGGTCGGGAGGCACCCAGGCCAGGCGGCCGCGAGGGAGGACGGCGACGATGCTCGGACGGCGCACCATCGAGATGCCCACGGCGGAGACGGCCCTGCCCGGGCGGTCCCAGCCCCTGGCCGGGGTGCCCGAGCGGCACCTGGTCACCGGCGCCCCGCTGCGCCCGCCGTTCCCCGACGGGCTGGAGCAGGCGGTGTTCGCCATGGGCTGCTTCTGGGGCGCCGAGCGGGCGTTCTGGGAGCTCGACGGCGTGTACACGACGGCCGCCGGCTACGCCGGCGGGTTCACCCCCAACCCCACCTACGAGGAGGCCTGCAGCGGGCGCACCGGCCACGCCGAGGCCGTGCTCGTGGTGTTCGACCCCGCCGAGGTCACCTACGGGGCGCTGCTGCGGGTCTTCTGGGAGAGCCACGACCCCACCCAGGGGATGCGCCAGGGCAACGACGTGGGCTCGCAGTACCGGTCGGCGATCTACACGACGACCCCGGAGCAGGCAGCCGCCGCCGAGGCCTCACGGCGGGCGTTCCAGGAGGCCCTGTCGGCCCGGGGGTACGGGGCCGTCACCACCGAGATCGCCCCCGCCGGGCCCTTCTTCTACGCCGAGGGGTACCACCAGCAGTACCTGGCCCGGAACCCCAACGGGTACTGCGGCCTGGGCGGCACTGGGGTCAGCTGCCCGGTCGGGCTGGCCCCGTCGCCCTGAGCGGCGCCCGCTCGACCGCCACGCTGTGTCGATGACGACATGGGTTCCGTGTGTCGATGACGACATGGGTTCCGTGTCGTTTTCGACACAGCTTCGGCGGTCAGGCCTTGAAGCCCTCGAGGGCGGCGCAGCAGGTCTCGACCATGAGGCGGGTGACGGTGTAGGGGTCGCAGTTGGCGTTGGGCCGGCGGTCCTCCAGGTAGCCCTTGCCCTCCAGGGCGACCTGCCAGGGGATGCGCACCGAGGCGGCCCGGTTGGACACGCCGTAGCTGAACTCGTGGTAGGGCGCCGTCTCGTGCTCGCCGGTGAGGCGGTGCTCGATGCGGTCCCCGTAGTTGGCGACGTGGTGGGCGGCGTTCTCGCCGAGGGCCTCGGCGCCGGCCACCACGGCGTCGTAGGACTCCCGCATGGCCCGGGTGGAGAAGTTGGTGTGGGCGCCGGCGCCGTTCCAGTCGCCCCGCACCGGCTTGGGGTCGAGGGTGATCGAGATGCCGTGGTCCTCGCCCACCCGGTGCAGCAGCCAGCGGGCCAGCCACAGCTGGTCGGACACGGCGACGGGGCCGAGGGGGCCGACCTGGAACTCCCACTGGCCGGGCATGACCTCGGCGTTGATGCCGGAGACGGCGATGCCGGCGGTCAGGCAGGCGTCGAGGTGCTTCTCGACCACGGGCCGACCGTAGACGTCGTCGGCGCCCACGCCGCAGTAGTAGGGGCCCTGGGCCCCCGGGTAGCCACCGCTCTCCGGGAAGCCGAGGGGGCGGCTGCCGCGGAACATCGTGTACTCCTGCTCGATCCCGAACCACGGGTCATGCTCGTGGTACTTCTCGGCCACGTCCACCAGGGCGGCCCGGGTGTTGCTCCGGTGGGGCGCCATGTCGGTGTCGAGCACCTCGCACATGACGAGCAGGTTGAGGCCGCCCCGCAGGGGGTCGGGCACCGAGCACACCGGCCGCAGGACGCAGTCCGACGCCTCCCCGGGCGCCTGGTTGGTGCTCGACCCGTCGAAGCCCCAGATGGGCAGGTTGCCGGGGTTGTCGACGATCTTGGTCTTGGAGCGCAGCAGGGGGGTCGGCTCGGTGCCGTCGATCCAGATGTACTCCGCTTTGATGGTCAAGGCCGCTGCGCTCCGCTTGTCTCGTGGGTGGGTCCGGTGGAGGGTGGCAGGCGGCCGTTTCCGCGCCCTTTCGCGGCGATGAACGGTGTGTTTCGCAGATTCCCCGCCGCGGCGGCGCCCTCCAGCCGCCGCCCTGCCTACTCC
>JBOGHR010000613.1:0-3094 GCA_050744905.1 Acidimicrobiales bacterium | reverse complement strand
GGACCGTGGTGGCGGTGGCCGCCGACGGTGAGGCGCTCGGGGTCATCGCCCTCGGCGACGAGGCCCGGGCCGGCGCCGCCCGGGCCGTGGCCGAGATGCGCCAGGCGGGCATGGTGCCCCTGCTCGTCACCGGGGACAACGAGCGCGCCGCCCTCCACGTCGCCCTCCGCCTCGGCATCGACGACGTGCGCGCCGGCGTCCTCCCCGAGGGCAAGGCCGACATCGTCCGGGGCCTGCAGGCCGACGGGGCCCGGGTGGTGATGGTGGGCGACGGGATCAACGACGCCCCCGCCCTGATGCAGGCCGACGTCGGCGTCGCCATGGGCGGGGGGACCGACATCGCCGTCGAGTCGGCGGACGTCGTCATCGTCGGCGACGACCTGCGGGCCGTCACCACCGCCCGCCGCATAAGCCGGTCCAGCTACCGCCGTACCCGCCAGAACGTCGCCCTCGCCTTCGTCTTCAACGGCGTCGGCATCCCCCTCGCCGCCACCGGGCTCGTCTACCCGGTGTGGGCGATGATCGCCATGGCGCTGTCGGTCACCACCATCTTCGTGAACTCCATCGGAGGCCGGCCCAGCCTGTTGTTCGACGCCATCACGTCGGTGGGGCGGCGGCCGGCCGACGAGCCGCACGCCGCCTGAAGGTCGCCATCCGCTCGGGGTCGGCGGGCCTGGTCCGCCAGTTCGGTGCGACGAACCGAACGGTCGTCGCACCGGCGCCTGCCCGGCCCTCAGCGGACCTGGATCTCGCCCCGCTCGACGGTCCTGGTGGGCGCCACCCGTGACGGGTCGGGTGCGCCGAAGTCGGCGTCGTCGCAGTCCCTGGCGAGCGGGTTCGGCGGCACGCCGCTGAACTTGTCCACGCCACGGCCGGGCTCACCGTTGTCCTGGACCGTGAACCGGTGCACCTCCCCCACCGGGGCGTCGGCGAAGGGGCGACTGGTGCGGGTCACCACCCCGCTGAGGCGGGCCGTCCTGCCGTCGGGGAGGACGTGGAGGCAGTCGATGCGCATGTGGATCACCAGATCGAACTTCCGACTGGCGATCTGGGCGTTTCCCTCGACCGTGCCGTCGGCGTGGAGGACCGCCGAGAACGAGAGCGTCCGGTTGAACACCTCCCCCGTGGCGGCGTCGACGTCGTCGTGATGGCCGGACGGCCACCACGATGACGCCGCCGCCCACGGCGGCGGCGGACCCGCTCCGGTATCGTGGATCGGACCCTCCAGGGCCCGACCCCGATACCAGATCTGGAGGAGGCCCGTCGTCAGTCCCCGATGTTGCCCTTGTGGTACGCGACCACCTTGGAGTCGGTGATGGCGAGCAGTTGCTCGTCCCTGTCGCCCGAGGTGTAGTAGACGCGGCTGCTCACGCCGATCTCGGGCCGAGAGGAAGCGACGATGGCCCGGCCCTCGTCGAAGACCAGCTCGGGGTTGCAGACGGAGTTCACCGTCGTGAGCTCGAACGGCAGGTTCCGCGAGCTGAAGTCGACGGTGAAGTCGGGCGGGATGGCGAAGGCCGTGGTCCCCACCGGGTTGTTGTCGTCGCTGAAGCCCTTGTACCAGCGGACGACGACCCGGATCGGGTTCTCGGCCCGGTTGGTCACGCTCACGACCGTGGCGGAGCGGACGCGGCCTCCGGTCACGGAGTTCATGTAGGTCACCAGGTAGCGCGGGACCACGAAGGGAAGGGGGACGGCGACGAGGTCCTCGAGGTCGCCCGCCTCGATGGCTCGCTCCAGTCGCTTGCGCGCCCTCGGCTCGGCGGGAACCTTGGGCGACTTGCCGAGCAGGTCCTTGGTCATCGGTGTCTCTCCAGTCGGAGCGGCGAGCAACGGATGGGCCGCCGTCGGGAAGGCCGGAGGGAGCCTCGCCGCTCCCGCAACGCCCCCAGGTCCTTCTTCCTCGTCCTGAGCTCCCGGGGTCGTCGCTGATACGCGCCTGCTCCGGTGGTGGAGCGGGAGGGCCCGTGCCGGCGGGCCCCCGGCCGGATGCCCTCCACCGTGGCCGGGGGTGGGGTGCTGGGGGAGGGATCAGTGCTTGGTCGCCACGGGCTCCAGGAGCCGTGGCTCGAACAGCTCGAGGGTGTCCCGTCGGCCTGCGTCTCGGCGCCCTGGGTGTCCACCGCCCGGAGCGCGCCGACTCCTGTGCGGATGTTCGTCGGAGTAGACGCGGCCCCTGCTTCTTCGCCTTACGCTGCTGCCGGTGTTCGTTTCCGACCTCCGGCACTTCCTCGACATGCCGGACGATGCGCCGGCGCCGGCCCGACGGATGGCCGAGCACCCCGCGCGAGTCGTCGAGGCCGGGACGACGAGCAGCGCCGGGGAACCGACAGTGACCTCGAGCCGTTGCACCCGCCGGCCCGGGCGCCGGCCGTGTCCGGGATTGATCGAGGTGCTGCGTCTCGACCTGCCGGCATCGATCGAGTGGTGGTGCCCCGTTTGCGGCGACGAGGGCGTGGTGAGCGGCTGGGAGGGCTCGCCGTTCGACCGGCGGGGGCCAGCGTCCCACGTGGACGTCCAGGCCGATCCCCCGCACGAGAGTCCGGGTGCAGAGCCAGGCGGTGGCCCCGCGACGGTCTCGGGGCGATGGCGGATCATCGAGATGGAGCTGTGGGACCGGGACGACATCGACCTGGTGGGGCCGGGGTTCATCGAGCTCGGCTCCGACGACACGGGCCGGTTCGGATTCGTGGGTGTCGAAGGCCGGATGGACGTTCGTCGGTCATGCCGGGACGGGCTTCCGGGCGTCGAGTTCACGTGGGACGGCTACGACGAGGGGGATCCGACAACCGGACGTGGCTGGGCCACCCTCGGCTCGGACGGGACCCTGACGGGCCGAATCTTCATCCACCTGGGCGACGACTCGGGCTTCGTGGCCGTACCCGAGCAGGACTCCGGCGCCCGCCGCAGCAGACCCCATCCGTTGGTGGCCGGGTAGCCCATCGGCTGCACCACCAACGTCGTCGCCGGTCAGCGGCTTCGCAGCAGGACCCGAGGCGGGGTGCCGGGCATCGACGTATGGCGCCGGCCGTTCGGCGCGGGGGGTCGCCGGCGAAGGGGCACCGGCCCCGCCCTCGCCCGCCCCGCTCAGCCC
>JBOGHR010000612.1:0-3931 GCA_050744905.1 Acidimicrobiales bacterium | reverse complement strand
GCGCCCCGCAGACCGTCCACCCCGAAGGCGTCGTACCTCCGCCGGCGCTCGGGGTCGCGGAGCACCTCGTAGGCCAGGCTTACCTGCTTGAACCGCTCCTCGGCCTCCTTGTCGCCCGGGTTCTTGTCGGGATGGAAGTCCCGCGCCAGCTTGCGGTAGGCGCGCTTGATCTCCTCGTCGCCGGCGGTGCGCGACACGCCCAGCAGCTTGTAGAAGTCCGTCTCCACCCGGGGCTATCCCTCGCTCAGCCGCTCGCCCAGCCGCCGGCTCACCATGGCGACGGCCGCCAGGGCCTGCGGGTAGTTCATCCGCGTGGGGCCCAGCACGCCGACCGTGCCCCCCACCGTGCCCTCGACCTGGTAGGGCGACACCACCACCGCGCACGTGGCCAGGGGCTCGAGCCCGTGCTCGGAGCCGATCGCCACCGACAGCCCGCGGTCGAGCACGTCGCGCAGGAGGGTGACCACCACATACTGCTGCTCGAGGGCGCCCAGCACCTTGCGGACGGTCTCCACCGCGTCGAACGCGCCGGCCATGCGCGACACCCCACCCACGAAGACGTGGTCCGGCGCGTCCTCGGCGCTGTCGTCCAGGGACGCCACCGCCCCGGCCACCACGGCGTCGACGACCGGGTCGTCGGTGGGGCCGGCCGGCCCGCGGTCGGCCAGGGTGTGCCCCGTGAGGTGGGCGGCCAGGCGGGCGCCGGCCGTGGCCAGCCGGGCGTCGTCGACCCCGTCGGGCAGGTCGACGGTGCGCTTCTCGACCACGCCGTTGCCCAGCACGACCACGACCAGGCCGACGTGGGGCGCCAGCCCCACGATCTGGGCCGAGCGGATGACCGAGGCCTCGTGGGGCGGCCCCACGACCACCGCCGCGTAGTCGGTGAGGCTCGACAGCAGGCGGCTGGTGTCGTGCAGCATCCGCTCGAGCTCGCCGTGGGCGGTGTCGAAGAACTCCCGCACCCGCTGGCGCTGGTCGGCCTCCAGCCGGCCCGGGGCGGTGAGCTGGTCGACGAAGAACCGGTAGCCCTTGTCGGTGGGGATGCGGCCGGCGCTGGTGTGGGGCTGGACGAGGTAGCCCTCGTGCTCGAGCACCGCCATCTCGTTGCGCACGGTGGCCGACGATACGGGCAGGCGGGCCGAGCGGGCCACGTGGGCCGAGCCCACCGGCTGCGCCGTCTCGATGTACTCCTCGACGACGGCCCTCAGGATCGCCGCCTTTCGCTCGTCCAGCATGTCCACGTCCCTGGGCCCGTGGCCGGGCCTGGCACTCGATTCTACCGAGTGCCAACCCCTCCCCCGGAGCCAGCCCGGCCCCGGGGCGTCACGCCCGCCGCTTGGCCGCCTCGATCAGCTCGGGGTCGACGCCCCCTTCGCTCCCGTTGCCGCCGCCCTGGGCGTCGCCGCCGCCGGCCCCGGACGCCTTGGCCGACGACTTCTTGGCCGGCGCCTTCTTGGCGCCCGACGCCTTGGCCGACGACGACGCCGGCGACTTGCGGGCGGGCGCCGCCTTCTGGGTCGACGACTTCTTCACCGGCACGTCGTGGTCGTGGTCGTGCGCCTCGCCGGCGTGCTCGGTCTCGAAGTTCTCGTGCGGGTAGTGGGCGTGGGTGACCGACGCGTGGTCGTGCTCGTGCTCGTGCTCGGAGCTCAGGTGGTCGAAGCCCCCGGCGATGCGGTTGTGGTTGTGGGTCACGTGGTAGTGCCGGTGGGTGTGCACGACCGCCTCGTGCTCGTGGGTCTCCCAGGTGGTGTGCTCCTCGTGTCCCTCGGCCATTGGCCCTCCTCGTCGACGGTCGTCTCGGCTCGTCCCTACCCCGGCACCCGCCGTTCGCACCTCTCGCCCCCCGGTGGCGGGGAAGATCCTAGAGGTGCTCCACGTTGGCAGCGGGCGGCAGGCGGTGCCGGGTGTCGAGGACGTAGCCGGCGGCGGCCACCACGTCGTAGTCGAAGGCGTCGTGGTCGGTGAGGAGGACCACCGCGTCGGCGGGGCCCACCTCCTCGGCGCAGAGCTCGACGCGGGCGACCCGGGCGTCGACGTGGCCCTCGACGACGTGGGGGTCGGCGGCCCGCACCTCGGCGCCCAGGCTCAGGAGCCGCTCGGCCAGCACCGTCGCCGGCGACTCGCGGTCGTCGCTGGAGTTCTTCTTGTAGGCCAGCCCGAGGACCAGCACGCGGCTGCCGTTCAGCGCCAGTCGCCGGCGGTTGAGCGCCACCATGAGGCGCTTGACGACGTAGTCGGGCATGTGGTCGTTGACGTCGTTGGCCAGCTCCACGAACCGGAAGCTGTGCCCCAGCCGCCGGCGGACCCGCCACGACAGGTAGCTGGGGTCGATGGGCAGGCAATGCCCGCCGACGCCGGGCCCGGGGGTGAACCGCAGGAACCCGAAGGGCTTGGTCGCCGCCGCGTCGATGGTCTCCCACACGTCGATGCCCAGGTCGCCGGCGAACATGGCGACCTCGTTGACCAGGGCGATGTTGACGTGCCGGAAGGTGTTCTCCAGCAGCTTGGCCAGCTCCGCCTCCTTGGGGCTGCGCACCGGCACCGTGCGCTCGACCAGCGTCCCGTAGAAGGACCGCACGGCGCCCAGCGATCGCTCGTCGATGCCCGACACGACCTTCGGCGTGTTCACCAGCCCCCAGGTCGGGTTCCCGGGGTCGATGCGCTCCGGGCTGTAGCCCAGCAGGAAGTCGTCGCCGGCGGCCAGGCCCGACGCCTGCTCCAGCAGGGGGGCCAGCAGCTCCTCGGTGGTGCCCGGGTAGGTGGTCGACTCCAGCACCACCAGCCCGCCCGGTCGCAGGTGGCGGCCCAGGGTGCGCGCCGACGCCTCGATGAACGACAGGTCGGGAACGCCCTCGCGCAGCGGCGTGGGGACGGTGATCACGGCGACGTCGAAGCCCGCCAGCGCCTCGCCGTCGGAGCTGGCGCGGTACCGCCCCCCCTCGAGGGCGACGGCCAGGGCCCCGGAGGACACGTCCTCCACGTACGACTCGGCCGCCGCCAGCCGCTTGACCCGGCTCTCGTCCACGTCGTAGCCCACGACGTCGTAGCCCACCTCGACGGCCCGCATGGCGAGGGGCAGGCCGACGTAGCCCTGGCCGACGACGGCCACCTTCCGGGCGATCGGGGCGCTCACCCGACCATGGTCGCAGATCCCCTGCCGCCCCGGCTCAACCCTTCCGGCGGGTCTTCTCGGCGAACATCACCCCGTCGGCCTCGGCCCACGCCTCGGCCATCCCCGCCGACGGCCGCCGGCTGGCGCCGCCCACCGAGGCCTTGGCGCCCTCCCGCTCCAGGGCGTCGCGCAGGCGGGTGACGAGCACGTGCATCTGGGGCTCGTCGCAGTCGAGGGCGAGCACGGCGAACTCGTCCCCGCCGGTCCGGGCCAGGAAGTCGCTATCCCGGCTGGTCTCCCGGATCACCCGGGCCACCAGCTTGAGCAGCAGGTCCCCGCTGAGGTGCCCCTGGGTGTCGTTGATCTCCTTGAGCTCGTCGAGGTCGACGACGATGACCGACGCCGAGCCGCCGTAGCGGCGCCGCCGCCGCTCCTCGGCGGCTAGCGCCCGGTCCCAGCCCCGCCGGTTGGAGAGCGCGGTGAGCGGGTCGGTCAGGGCCTCGACCTCCACCTCCCGCACCTTGCGGGCCGCCTCCTCGGCCCGGTCGGCCTGCGCCGACGCCTCCCACTCGGCCACGGCCACCGCCCCGAGCAGGTCGCTCAGGGTGCGCAGGTGGGCCACCGTGGCCTCGCCCCCCGCCGGATCGACGCCGCTGCCCAGCAGGGCGCCGTAGGTGACCCCGTCGGCGGCTATGGGGAGGACCACGGAGGCGGAGGCGTCCCGCTGGACGCGCTCGCCCGGCGCCGGGTGGTCGCCGGGGCCGGCGGCCGCCACGGCCACCAGCTCGTCGCCGTCGGCATGGGCCACGACCCACG
>JBOGHR010000611.1:0-1538 GCA_050744905.1 Acidimicrobiales bacterium | reverse complement strand
GTCCGCAGCCGCAGAGGCCGCCTGCGGCGGCGAGTGCGGCCACGGACCTTGCCGCTGCGAACGCGGCGAACGTTTGTGGCCAGGGCATCAGGAGACGCCGCGTCCACCAGCGGGCGGCGAGGCCGGCGCGGCGACGACCGCCCGCTTCACGCACCGGATCCGGGTGCGGTCGCCCGACGTCTCGGGGGTGACCTCGTCGGTGAACGTCCGCACCAGCCACAGCCCGCGCCCGTGCTCGGCCCTGGGATCGGGCGGCTCGGGGCCGAACATGGGCCAGTTGAGGCCGCCGCCGTCGTCCTCGACGTCGAGGACGACGTCGGCGCCCTCGGTGCGGGCGCGCAGGACCACCCCGTCGCCCTGCCAGGTGGCGTGCTCCACGGCGTTGGCGCACAGCTCGGTGGCGGCCAGCAGGAGGTCGTGGACGGCGTCGGCGTCGACCGGCACCCGGACGAGCCACTCGCGCAGCAGGCCCCTGCTCACCGACACGGCGGCCATGCTGTGCGACAGCCGGTGCTCGAACGGCCCCAGGGCCGACGCCCCCGCCCGCGGCGGCGGCATCCGGCGGCGCACGATCAGGGCGAGGGAGTCGTCCCGGCGGGCGGCCCCTTCCAGGGTCCGCTGGACCAGGATGCGCGCCTGCTGGGGCGCCGGGTAGGGGGCGGTCTCCTCGGCGAAGCGGCGCAGCGACGCCAGCCCGGTCACCACGTCCTTGGTGCCCTCGACCAGCCCGTCGGTGTAGAGGACGAAGCTGTCGGTGCGCCCCAGGGTGACCTCGGCCACCGCCCCCGAGCCCGCCCCCGGCCACCCGATGGGGACGCCCGGGGCGGTCACCTCGCGAGCCCTGCCGTCCTGGACGACGAACGCCGGCGGGTGGCCACCGCCGGCCAGCCGCAGCTCGCCGGTGGCCGGCCGGTAGCGACCGACCAGGAGCGTGGCGACCAGCTCCGGGTTCTGGGCGGTCACGATGGCGTCGGCCCGGCGGACGACGTCGTCGAGCGGGCAGCCGTCCAGCACCAGCAGGCGCAGGGCGTGGGTGACGGCCAGGGCGTCCTTGGTGGCGGCCACGCCCTTGCCCATCACGTCCACCACCGCCACGTGGAGGTCGCCGTCGGGCAGGACGATCCAGTCATGGAGGTCACCGCCGGTGGCCACCCCGGGATCGGCGGGCGAGTAGAAGCTGCCCAGCTCGGTGTTGGCGACCACCGGGCGCTCGGGCACCACCGCGGCCTGGAGCTGGTTCACCATCTGTTGCTCGGTGGCGCGTAGCTCCTCGAGGGCGCGGCGGTCCTCCAGGTTGTCGACGGCCACCCCGAGGTGGCAGCCGAGCACGGCCAGGCCGTCCTCGTCCTCGACGGTGAACCGCCCGGCGCCGGCCGCGGCGGCCACGATCACGCCGCGGTTGGCGGCGTCGGCGCCGGGGACGGGCACGGCCAGGACGCGCTCCAGGCCGGCGAGGGCGGCGGCCAGCCCGACGTCGGGCGGCTCCTCGCCCGCCCCGGCGCCCAGGCGGACGGGCCGCCCGCCGCGAACGGCGGGGT
>JBOGHR010000610.1:0-2073 GCA_050744905.1 Acidimicrobiales bacterium | reverse complement strand
AGCACGGCCTGTCCGTGGCCGACGCCGGCCAGGACGACGTGGCCGCCTACGTGGGCGCCCTGGGCGCCGCCGGCCGCCGCCCCTCGTCGGTCGCCCGGGCCCTGGTGGCGCTGCGGGCGCTGCACCGCTCGTGCGGCAGCGACGCCGCCGTCCGGGTGGGCGGGCCGGGGCTCACCCCGGTGGCCGGCAGCGTCCTGGGCGTCGACGAGATGGCCCGCCTCATCGAGTCCTGCGACGGCACCGGTCCCGTCGACCTCCGCGACCGGGCCCTTCTGGAGACGCTGTACGCGACGGGGGCTCGCATCTCGGAGGTCGTGAGCCTGGCCACGGCCGACGTGACCGGCGGGCTGGTCCGCATCGGCGGGCGGGCGGCCCGGCTCGTCCCCTACGGCGAGGCCGCCGCCGAGGCCCTGGACGCCTGGATGTCGGAGGGGAGGAGCGCCATGGCCCGCGGCGCCGGCCCGCTGTTCGTGAACCAGCGGGGCCGCGCCCTGTCGCGGCAGTGGGGCTGGACGGTGGTGCGGGCGGCGGCCGACCGCGTCGGCGTGGGCGCCGGGCTGGGCCCCCACGTCCTGCGCCACTCCTTCGCCGTCCACCTGGCGGCCCGGGGGGCGCCCCCGGGAGCCCTCCAGCAGCTGCTCGTGGGCCAGCCGCTGGCCCTCGGACCCGACGAGCTGGCCGAGCGCTACCGGCGCTGGCACCCCCGGGCCGTGAAGCATCGGCTCGCAACCGGAGGTCGCGCACCGAGCTGATCGCACTGCGGCCGGCCTCCGCCCTGTCCCTGTTCGGCCGTCTGGTGGTCCCCGACAGGGGCGGTGGGGGGTCTGCGGGGGTCTGCTCACGACGGCCCCGCCACCCGATAGCCTCTGAGCGTGGCCAGTGACGCCCAGTCCCTAGATCCGCGCGCGCTCCTCGAGCACGAGCGGCAGACCCTGGCGAGCCAGCTCGCCGAGCTCGGCTTCGGCGAGGGCGGCCTGCACTACGACTCCAACTTCGCCGACTCCAGCCAGGTGACCGCCGAGCGGGGAGAGGCGGAGGCGCTGGCGGCCAGCCTGCGGGAGACCCTGGGCGACGTCGAGCGCGCCCTGGCGAAGCTCGACGCCGGCACGTTCGGGGTGTGCGAGGGCTGCGGCCAGCCCATCAGCGCCGCCCGCCTGGAGGCCAAGCCGGCGGCCCGATTCTGCATGGGCTGCGCCTCGCGGCGCTGATCCCGGAGCCGAGGTGGAGCCCCGCCAGGAGGCACCGCCGCCGCGCCCGGCGCCCGACCAGCGACGGAGCGCCGTGCTGGTGGTCCTCGCCGTGGCCGCCGTCTGGCTGCTCGGACCGCGAGGTGGTCACCGCCAGGACGGTGCTGATCCTCGGCGTGCTGTTCGTTTCGGTGATCCTCCACGAGGTGTCCCACGGGGCGGTGGCGCTCCGCTTCGGCGACGACACGGCGGCCAAGGCGGGACGGCTCACCCTCAACCCCGCCCGCCACGTCGACCCCTTCGGCACCATCATCCTCCCCGCCATCCTCGTGCTGGCCAACGCGCCGCCCTTCGGGTGGGCCAAGCCCGTCCCCGTGAACCCTCGCAAGATGCGCGACCCCCGGAACCACTCGCTGCTGGTCAGCCTGGCCGGCCCGGCGGTGAACGTGGTCCTGGCCCTGGGGGCGGCGCTCGTGCTGCGCTCGCTGCTGCGCTCCGGCGGGCCCGGTGGCGACGCCCCCGTCGCCTACGAGGTGCTGTTCTACGTGGGCGTGGTGAACGTGGTGCTCGCCGTGTTCAACCTCCTGCCGCTGCCGCCCCTCGACGGCTCCGCGGTGGTGGAGCGCCTCCTGCCCGCCCGGTGGTGGCCGGGCTACCTGCGGATCCGCCAGTACTCCCTGCCCGTGCTGCTGGTCCTCGTCCTCCTGCTGCCGGGCGCCCTGGGCCGGGTGTTCGACCCCGCCCTGGAGGGCTGGTACCGGCTCCTGCGCTGAGCCGCCCCGTCGCCGTCCCACGGTCCCGAAAAGGGGCGCGGCCCCTCGGTCAGCGGCGGGGGAGCAGGCCGACCGCGGCGCGGGCCCGGGCCACGGTGGCGGCGGCCACCGGC
>JBOGHR010000609.1:0-2080 GCA_050744905.1 Acidimicrobiales bacterium | reverse complement strand
GCCAGCGAGTGGACGAGGAGCCGGACCCGGGCGAGCACCAGCAGCGACAGCGCCACCGACGCCCCGGCCACGAACTCCAGCTCCCCGTAGCGACCGCGGGCGGTCTCGACCGCCAGCACGGCGGGCGCCACCAGCACGGCGGCGCCGAACACGGCCAGGCGGAAGCGCCCCGGGCGCCCGGTGCGCGCCGGGCCGGGGTCGGCCAGGGTGGCCATGGAGGGGTGCAGCGCGGCCACGGCGCTGAAGGCGTAGAACCCCATCCACCCGGCGTCGACGGCGGTGCCGACGGCGAAGGTGCCCGACACCTGGCTCAGGGCGTACGCCACGTCGGAGGCGAGGAGTGAGACGACGGCCAGGCCGAGGAGCCAGTAGGCCGGGCGCCGGGCCCCCGTCGTCATCGCCAGGCGGGCCGCCACGGCGATGAGGGCGACGTCGCCGACGGGGTAGGCCATGGTGATGGCCCGCTCGAGGAACGGCATCCCGGCGTCGACCGTGGGGGCGATGAGGTAGACTTGGGCCACCAGGCCCACGCCGGTGGCGATGATGCAGGCGTCGATCAGGCTGATGCGGTCGCCGCCCGGGTCGCGGCGGCGGATCAGCAGCAGGAGGCCGGCGCTGAGCAGGGGGTAGCTCGCCAGGAAGAAGACGTCGGCGATCCCCGGGAACGGACGCTCGACGTGGCGCACCAGCGTGTCGTAGTAGTAGACGCAGTCGCCGAGGAGGAACACCAGCAGCCCGGCGGCGAAGAGGCGCCAGGCCACCGGGTACTCGGGCCGGTTGCGGCGCACGCCCGCCCATGCCGACGCCACCCCGGCGAGGCCGAGGGCGAGGTAGATGACGCCTCGCAGCTCGGTCGAGGCCACGACGAAGTGGGCGACGGCGGCGCCGGCGGCGAACGCGGCGAAGGCCTTCCACGCCACGTGCGGTTCTCCTCGTTCGTCGGCGGCGTCGGATTTCAAGGAGATCGTACCGCCTTCTCGAGCGCCCGCAGCCAGGGGGAGCAGCCGGCGCAAGCCTCCGGTCAGACGCCGCGGGGAAGCTTGGCCCGGTCCCAGCCGAGGCGCTCCTCGGCCATGCGCAGCGCGTAGCGGTCGGTCATCCCGCTCACGTGGCGCACGGCGGCCGCGACCGGGTCGGCGCCGGTGCGCTCGATGTCGTCGTCGACGGCCGAGGGATGGGCCGCGTGCCAGTCGACGAGGGCCCGCAGCAGCTCCACCACCCGCTCGGCCTGGGCGAGCGAGGCCGGGCGCAGGTAGATCCGCTCGAAGTTGAACGCCCGGAAGGCGGCCAGCGCCTCCGCCTCCTCGGCCCGCATCCCGACCCGGCCGGTGGCGGCGACGGTGTCGAGGACGGCGGTGATCAACGAGTTGATCTGGCCCGAGCGGCGACGGCCGACCACGGCGGCGACGTCGGCCGGCAGGTCGGCGGGGCGGACGATCCCCGCCCGCACCGCGTCCTCGAAGTCGTGGCACACGTAGGCGATGCGGTCGGCCCAGGCCACCACCTCGCCCTCCGGCGTCCCGGGCGCCGGGCGGTTCCACGAGTGGTTGCGCACCGCGTCCAGCGTCTCGGCGCACAGGTTGAGCGGCGCCAGAACCACGTCGGCGCCGTAGACGGCGTGGTGGTAGCCGCCGTCGAGGAACGGCGAGAAGGCCTCCTCGGAGGCATGGCCTGCGGGGCCGTGGCCGCAGTCGTGGGCGGTGGCCGCCGCCGCCGTGAGGGCGACGTTGAGCCCGGCGGGGCGGGCGATGCCCACCGCCACCTGGGCGACCTCGATGGCATGGGTGAGGCGGGTGCGGAGGTGGTCGTCGTCGGGGGCGATGAAGACCTGGCACTTGCCGGCCAGGCGCCGGAAGGGGCGGGAGTGGTGGACCCGGTCGAGGTCGCGCTCGAAGCAGGTGCGGAACGGGTCCGGCTCCTCCGGGCGCCGGCGGGTGCCGGCGCCCACCGCCCGGGTGGCGCCCGGGGCCAGGCTCCGGTGCTCCGCCTCCTCCCGCCCCTCCCGTCCGCCCAGGGCGAGCGGGGCGGGGCCCACGGCGGCGGCCCGGTGGGCGGTGGCGAACGGTGGGCGGGCCATGGC
>JBOGHR010000608.1:0-4415 GCA_050744905.1 Acidimicrobiales bacterium | reverse complement strand
GTCCCCGACGGGCTCGACCGGGCCGCCGCCGCCCGGGCCCTGGCCGAGGGCGCCGGCCTGGCCGCCTACCGCTTCACCGCGTACCGGAGCGAGCCCGACCCGTGCCCGGTCGAGGAGCTGACCGTGGTGGCGCCCGACGCCGGCGCCCTGGAGCCGGCCCTGGCCCGGGCCGGCCGGGTGGTGGAGGCGGTGTCCCTGGCCCGTGACCTGGTGAACGAGCCGGCCGGGGCCCTCACCCCGGCCCGGTTCGCCGACCGGGCGGTGGACGTGGCCCGGTCGGCCGGGCTCGCCGTGGAGGTCCTCGACGAGTCCGCCATCGCGGCGGAGGGGCTGGGCGGGCTGGCCGGCGTGGCCCGGGGGTCCGACGAGCCGCCCCGGCTGGTGAAGCTCACCTACGAGCCCGACGGCGGGCCGCCCGCCGCCACCGTGGCCCTGGTCGGCAAGGGGGTGACGTTCGACTCCGGCGGCCTGTCGATCAAGACGGCCGACGGGATGATGACCATGAAGACCGACATGTCGGGGGCGGCGGCCGTGCTGGCGGCCATGTCGGCCCTCCGGGCGATCGAGGCGCCGGTGCGGGTGGTCGGCTACCTGCCCCTCACCGAGAACATGCCGAGCGGACGGGCGATCAAGCCGGGCGACGTGGTCACCATCCGCAACGGCACGACCGTGGAGGTGCTCAACACCGACGCCGAGGGCCGGCTCATCCTGGCCGACGCCCTGGCCCTGGCCGCCGAGGAGGGGCCCGACGCCATCGTCGACCTGGCCACGCTCACCGGCGCCCAGGTGGTGGCCCTCGGGCGGCGCATCAGCGGCCTCATGGGCAGCGACGAGGCGCTGGTCGACCGGGTGCGGGCCGCCGCCGACCGGGCCGGGGAGCCGGCGTGGCCGCTCCCGCTCCCCACCGAGTACCGCAGCCACCTCGACTCGGAGGTCGCCGACCTCAAGAACATCGGCAAGCCGGGCGAGGCGGGCACGGTGGTGGCCGGCCTGTTCCTCAAGGAGTTCGTGGGCGACGTGGCCTGGGCCCACCTCGACATCGCCGGCCCGGCCCGGGCCGAGTCCGACGACGGCTGGATCGCCAAGGGGGGCACCGGCGTCGGCGTGCACACCCTGATCGAGCTGCTCTCGTCGTACCCGGCCGGCTCCGCCGCGGGCGTGGCCGTCGAGCCGTCCCTGGGACCCCTCCACGCTTGACGGGCCCCGCCGCACCGTCGGGATCCAGGTCGTCGACCCGCCCGGCAAGGTCTACGACCGACTGCCACGTGCACGGGTAGCGGCCCTCCCGTCCCCACCGGCGGGCCGCCCGGCCCTGCCGGTGGGCCGAGGGCGGCCCACAGCCCGCCGGTCGGGACCGTGGCCGGACGCCACGGCCGGGGCGCATCCTCGTCGAGCCCGACCTGCGGGTGCGGGGCGACGATGGGGCGGACCGACCGCGCCTTCTCCGCGGGAGGTGGCCGGTCAGCCGCCGACCGGGAGCTGGCCGGGCCGCCCGTGGCCGCGACCGAACGACGGGCCGGCGTCGTCGGGGCGTGCGTCCGCCGAGCGGCCGGGACCGTCGAGCGATCCCGTGCCGCCGGCCGCCACGCAGGGCTGGTTGACGGTGCCGAAGCGGTTGCGCGACCAGACGTTGCGGAGACACCCGTCGCTCATGTCGGCCCCGTCGGTGCCGGCGTAGTTGGCGTTGCGGTCGGGCCCCTCGTTGACCTCCTGCGCCCGGCGGCCGTTGTGGTGGGCGCGGTTGCCGACGAGCAGGTTGGGATCTCCGGCCGGGTCGCCGGGGCCGGCCACGTGCAGGCCGTCGAGGCCGTTGTGCTCCATCGTGTTGCCCCGGACCACGGTGCTGTGCAGGCCGCCACGGCTGTCGAGGAAGATGCCGCCGCCCCGGTTGAACGACGAGGTGTTGCCCTCGATGAGCGTGCTGTGCGGCGCGTTGACGGCGCCCGCCCCCGAGTGGTGGAGCATGATGCCGTGCAGTTGGCGCTCGGTGCCCTGCCCCACGGCACCGGTCTGGAAGACCCGGTTCCGGCGGATCACCGTGTGGCTGTTCGCCGGGATCCCGGCGGCGGCGTTGTGGCCGTGGACCATGATGCCCGCCAGCCCGGCGCGAACGACGTGGTTGCCCTCGACGAGGTTGCGCTCGGCGCCGGGCCCCTCCACGCGGATGCCGATGCCCTGCGAGCGCCGGCCGGCGCTCATGGGCTGCGGCTGGGCGGCCCCGATCCCCCCGCAGATCGTCTCGCCGCCGGCGGGGCCGACGTTGAGCAGGTCGTTGTCGAAGGCCCGGTTGGTCGCCACCACGTTGTCGTCCGACTGCCCGACCAGCGACACCCCGCCGAACGGCCCGTTGCCGACGAGCAGGTTGTGCTCGATCAGGTTGCCGGCCGAGTCGAGGGTGACGATGCCCTCGCCGAACCAGCAGAAGGGGCCCTCCTCCGGATCGACATCGGCCACCCGGGCGTCCCGCCCGGTGATCAGCCGGTAGTTCACGTTGCCGTGGGCCGTCACCCGCCGCACGGTGTTGCCGCCGCCGCCCACGATCGCCACGCCGCCGTCGAAGCCGGTGACCGTGCCGTTGGTGACGACGACGTCCCGGACCCGGCGCAGCACGATGCCGGCACGGTCCCGCCCGGTCGGCCCCAGGTCGTCGTTGGCCGACCTGGCCTCGGCGTCGCCCATGACCGTGTGGCCGCCCAGGTCGAGCGTGACCCCGTCGGCGGCCACGACGAGACCGGTGCCCGGGCAGGGCCCGACGTTGGCCGTCAGGGTCGTGTCCTGGGTGATGACGTCGCCGCAGTCCAGCGCCGCGGCGCCCGCCGGGTCGACCAGCACCGTGCCTGCCGCCAGCAACGCCAGTACAGCCGCGAGCATCGCGCCGACGGCGCGCCGGCTCGCACCCGCACAGGGAGATCCCGCCATGTCCAGCCCCTTTCCTTCCCCATCCGACTTGTGTGGTGGAAACCCCTATCACATCCGGGCCCGCCGTGCACGCGGTAGGTCCGAACCTAGTCTCCTACCAGGGGGGCTGCGGGTGGGCGCCCGGGACGGTGTCCATGACGACGGGATCGGCTCCGGCGAGCTCCCCGGCGGCATGCCGGGGTTGAACGAGCTCATGTCGACGGAGCTCCCCGGGCGTTCCCCGTGGGCTCGTCTACCGGGTGATCGCGCAACTGCACGAGGAATCCCAGGAGGCGTGCGACCAGGCGGCCGCCATCGGCGAGACTGCTCAGCCGTGGGTGCTGTGGGGCGAGGCCGCGAGGCCTTCGAGGGGCGGGCATGGGACGAGGCGTACGTCGTCCTGCGTGAGCTCGACGCTGCGTCGGTCCTCGATCCCGAGGACCTCGAGCGGCTCGCCGTGGTCGCCTACCTGATGGGCGACGAGCAGTTGAGCGCGCGGGCCTGGGAGCGCGCCCACCGCGCCGATGAGGTCGCCGGCCGGCACGCCGACGCGGCCCGGTCGGCCGTCTGGCTGGGCGTGACGTTCTTCCTGCGTGGCGAGACCGCCCACGCCGCCGGCTGGTTCGCGCGGGCCGAACGCCTCGCCGACGGCGCCGACCCGAGCAGCGCCGCCCGGGGCTTCGCGCTCATCGCCACCAACCACCAGGCGCTGATGGCCGGCGACCTGGACACCGCTCGGACGCGTGCCGTCGAGATGATCGAGCTGGCCCACCGCCTCGGCGACCGCGACCTGCTGGCGTGGGGGCTGATGTGCGAGGGCGAGGTGAGCATCGCCTTGGGTGACGTGCGGCATGGCGTGAAGCTGCTCGACGAGGCGATGCTCTGCGTCGCCAGCGGTGAGCTGTCGCCCATCCCCGCCGGCATCGTCTACTGCGCAGCGATCGACGCGTGCATGGCCGCGTTCGATCTGCGCCGGGCCGGCGAGTGGACCGACGCCCTCGCCACGCACGTCCCAGCCCGGCCTGGTGCCGTTCCGCGGCCAGTGCCTGGTGCACCGGTCCCAGCTGCTGCAGCGCCGACTGCGCGACGCCCACGCCCTCACGCAGCACTTCGTCGTCAAGCCCGACACCCTCGCCGCTGCCGGCGCCGTGCTCGCCGGCCACGAGCCCGGCGTCCCGGTGTTCTAGCCGGCCGGTCGTGGCCCGGTGGTGTTCGTGTGCCGGTTCCACGAGGCACAGGGGATGCGAGGCGCCTTCTACTTCACCGGTTGAGCCCGCCGCCTCGGCCCTGGCGGCACCGCCCTCGTCACCGGGCCAGGCCCCGCCGGGCCGCGTAGGCGGCGGCCGCCGAGCGCGACGGCAGACCGAGCTTGGCCAGGATGTTCGACACGTGGCGGTGGACGGTGTGGGGGCTGATGGAGAGGCGCTCGGCGATCTCCCGGTCGGTGAGCCCGGTGGCCAGGACCTCCAGCACCTCGACCTCGCGGGCGCTCAGCCCGTCGGCGGGCGCGGCGAGCG
>JBOGHR010000607.1:0-2776 GCA_050744905.1 Acidimicrobiales bacterium | reverse complement strand
CTCGTGCGCCAGCAGCGCCTCGGCCACCCGCTCGAGGCCGTCGCGCCAGGCGTGGAGCACCTTCTCCGCCCGCTGGTAGGCCTCGTCCACCAGCCGGCGGATCTCGGTGTCGATGGTCTGCGCCTTGTGCTCCGAGAACACCCGCCGCCGGCCGTCCGGGCCGGTGTCGCCGAACGCCATGGGGCCGACGGCCTCGCTCATGCCCAGGTCGCACACCATGCTGCGGGCGATGTCGTACACCCGCCGGAGGTCGTCGGCGGCCCCCGAGCCGGGATCGTCGGCGACCAGCGTCTCGGCCACCCGCCCGCCGAGGAGGGCGGCCATCTCGTCGACCAGCGTCGACCGTGAGCGCAGGACCCGGTCGTGGGCGTCGAGCATGGTGCAGTGGCCCAGCGAGCCGCCCCGGGGGGCGATGGTGAGGCGGTGCGGCGGGCTGGCGCCGGGCAGGGCCAGGGCCACCAGGGCGTGGCCACCCTCGTGGTAGGCGACCAGGCGGCGCTCCTCGTCGCTCATGATGTGCCGCCGCGAGGAGACGCCGAGGAAGGCCCGCTCGACGGCCTCGTCCATCAGCGCCATCGGGATGTGCTCGAGCTCCCGACGGCTGGCCAGGAGGGCGGCCTCGTTCACGACGTTGGCCAGGTCCGCTCCCGAGAAGCCCCGGCACAACCCCGCCACCTTGTCGAGGTCCACGTCGGGCGCCAGCGGCTTGCCCCGCACGTGGAGGCCGAGGATGTCGCGGCGCCCGCGGCGGTCGGGCAGGGTGACGTCCACCCGCCGGTCGAAGCGCCCGGGGCGCACCAGCGCCGAGTCGAGGATGTCGGGGCGGTTGGTCGCCGCCATGACGATCACCCCCGAGCGGGCCTCGAACCCGTCCAGCTCCACCAGGATCTGGTTCAGCGTCTGCTCCCGCTCCCGGCTTCCGTCCCCCGTCCCCCCGCGCTGGGAGCCGATGGCGTCGATCTCGTCGATGAACACGATGGCGGGGGCCACGGCGCGTGCCTCGGCGAACAGCTCCCGCACCCGCGACGCGCCCTCCCCCACGAACACCTCGACGAACTCGCTGCCGGCGACGGAGATGAACGCGGCGTTGGCCTCGCCGGCCACCGCCCGCCCGAGCAGGGTCTTGCCGCACCCGGGCGGGCCGGAGAGCAGGATGCCGCGGGGGACGCGGGCGCCGAGGCGGGCGAAGCGCTCGGGGTTGGCCAGGTAGTCCTTGACCTCGGCCAGCTCCTCGAGGGCGTCGTCCACGCCGGCCACGTCGACGAAGGTGACCCGTTCGGCGGCGGCGAAGCGCTTGCCGATGGAGCGGTCCTTGAGCGACAGCCGCCGCTGGCGCTCGGGCGCCTCGAGGACGTGCTGGAGGGCGGCGTCGAGCTCGGCCTGGGTGATGGCCTCCCTCCCGCGGCGCACGGCGAGGAGGGCGGCCTCGTTGACCACCCCGGCCAGGTCGGCGCCGGTGAGGCCGATGGCCCGGCTGGCGGTCGCCTCCAGGTCGACGCCGGCATCGAGCCGCTTGCCCCGGGCGTGGACGCCGAGGATGGCGAGGCGGGCCCGCTCGTCGGGGCGCTCCAGGGCCACGGTGCGGTCGAACCTGCCCGGGCGCAGCAGGGCGGGGTCGAGGATGTCGGCGCGGTTGGTGGCGGCCACCACGAGGATCCCGTCGGAGGGGGAGAACCCGTCCATCTCGGCGAGGATCTGGTTGAGGGCCTGCTCCTGCTCGGTGTGAGAGCCCGGCGCGTTCCCCGCCGAGCGGGCCCGGCCCACCGAGTCCAGCTCGTCGATGAAGATGAGCGACGGGGCGCTCTCCCGGGCCACCTTGAACAGGTCCCGGACCCGCGAGGCGCCGACGCCGACGTACAGCTCGACGAAGTCCGAGCCCGAGATCGAGTAGAAGCTGGCGCCCGCCTCGGCGGCGAGGGCCTTGGCGAGCATGGTCTTGCCGCATCCGGGGGGGCCGTAGAGCAGGACGCCCTTGGGGATCTTGGCGCCCATGGCGGTGAACCGCTCGGGGTCGGCGAGGAACTCCTTGATCTCCTTGAGCTCCGCCACCGCCGCGTCCTGACCGGCGACGTCGTCGAAGCCCACGCCGCCTTCCTCGGCCGTCACCTTGCGGGCCCCGCTGCGCACGCCGAACAACCCGGTGCCCCGCCGGTGGGACAGGATCAGGTAGGCGAACAGCACGATGAGGACCAGGCCGGGCAGCAGCATGCTGGCCAGGCCCGCCACCCGCTTGCCCACCTGCTGGTCCACGGTGGTGGGGACCCGGTTGGGGACGAGCACGTCGAGGATCACGTCCCGCTGGAGCCCGGCGACGAGCGGGGCGTTGTAGGCGGCCCGGGTGCCTTCCTCGCGGACGTAGGTGCCGACGACGTAGGAGTCCTGGTCGAGGATGCGAGCGTCGTCGACCCGGCCCCGCTCCACCAGCTCCACGAAGGTGTCGAACCGGAGCCGGTCGCCGCCGACGTGGGGACGGGACAGCTCGAGGACCCCCAGGTAGGCGGCCAGGAGCAGGAGGACGAGGACCGCCGTCCACAGCCCCAGGCGGCTCTTCTTGTCCCTGGACCTCTTCGGGGGCCTCCCCGGCGGCTTGCGCGCCGGAGGCCTCGCCACGACAGCCATTCGTCCCTCTCGACGCGTGTGCCCCGCCAGGGTACCAACAGCCCCACCGAACCGGCCGACGGGCCGCGGTGGCGGCCCCGGTGGAGAATCGGCCGGTGAACCACCGACGATGGCGGGCCCGGGCCGCCGCCCTGCTCGCCGCCGCCCTGGCCACGCC
>JBOGHR010000606.1:0-1984 GCA_050744905.1 Acidimicrobiales bacterium | reverse complement strand
ACCTGGGCCAGGGCCTCGGGCGACCGGACGCGGCCGCCGGCGAAGCGCCCCCCAGAGCTCACCGCGGCGACCCTGCCGGGGCGCGCCGGGGGAGCAGCCCGCGCACGATCCGCTCCCTGGGCACGGTGGATCGTTCTAGCACGGCGCCCCGGCCCGCCCCTACGCCGACGGGACGTGGCCCAGCGGCGCCTCCACGGCCTTGCCGTCGCACTCCGGGTCGAGCGAGACGAACTGGGCGCCGCCGTCCCGGCAGGCGAACAGCGGCTCGGTCTCCACGTCGGCCGGGGGCTCGGGGTAGAGGTAGCCGTTGACGCCCAGGACGTTCGCCCCCTCGCACTTCTCCAGCGACAGGTAGCGGTCGGCGCCGGCGCCGGTGAGCACGCCGTCGGGGCCGACGGTGAGCGGCCCCCGCTGGCACCCGAAGAGCGGGACCTGGCCGGGGCGGGCGACGACGTCGAGCAGGCCCAGGACCTCGGGGTCGTCGTCGGCGTCGAGGATGGACTTGGGCACGAACCCGGTCGTGGCCCAGTACGAGCCGCCCGACCGGTACTGGCGGAGCGGCATCTGGCGGGCGTTCAGGTCCAGGGTGAGGGCCCACAGCTGCCACGTCGCCGGGGTCTGGCCACCGCCGCCGAACCACACCTCGAGGCCGTCGCCCGTCACGTCGCCGGCCACCTTGCCCTCCGGCGTGCGCACCAGGCCGGGCTCGAAGTTGAGCGGGAGCCCGGTGAGGTTGGTGTCGACCGACCCGAGGTGCTCCCAGGTGCCGCCTCCCGCCATCAGCTCGTCCATGGGCATGCGGTACAGCCCGAAGTCGTAGGTCTCGTTCTTGTCGTCGGGCCCGGTGCCGGCCCGGAAGCTGAGGGCCTGGGCCGAGTACACCACGGCCGGCTGGACGGAGTCGTCGAAGGCGAAGTCGTTCTTCCAGTAGGCGGCGGCGCCGATCTGCGAGATGGTCCGGGCCGGTCCGAAGCGGATGCCGTCGGCGGAGTCGGCCACCACCGCCCGGGAGGCGTAGGGATCGGACGGGAGGTCGCGGCGGTCCCACGTGGTGTCGATCCAGAAGAGGGTGACGGCCGACCCGCCCCGGCTCCACGCCGCCGGCAGGCCGGCGCCGTAGGTTCCCGGCACGTTGCGCACCTTCTGGCGGATCATGGGGTTGTAGCGGTCGTGCTGGCCCTCCCAGGTGATCCCGTCGGTGGAGAAGACCACGCCGGTGCTGTTGTTGGAGCCGCCGCCGGTGGCCTCGTTGGTGGACGTGTAGTACATGGCGTAGGTGTAGGTGCGGCCGCCCGACGCCGGCCACTGGCCCTTGATGACGCTCGGGTGGCACACGCCGAAGCTGTCCCAGTCGCTGGTGCCCGGCCGGCCGGTCTGGAGCACCGAGCGGCGCCCCGAGTACTGCTCGGTCGCCTTGTCGTACTCCTGGTACCAGATGTTGTCGGTGGCCGCCTCGGGCCGGGCGCTGCACCACCACGCCTTGATCACGCCGCCCTCGTCCATCACCGCCGGGCTGTAGTTGTACGAGTTGGGCTCGACGGGGATGGCCTCGGCCCCGGCGGGCGGCGCCGGGGTGAAGGGGCTGGGGACGTCGGCCCCCCCGCCCGCCTCGTCGGACGAGCCGCCGCCCGAGCAGGCGGCGGCGACGAGCGACAGCACGACGGCACCGATCAAGCGACGCTGCACGTGGCCTTCCTCTCTTGCGCAGATCTGTTGCGCACATCGAACGGGCCGCCGGCGCCGGGCACGGGCGGACCGCTGGGGGAGCCTCGGATGTCGACTGATGGCGCCGAGCGGCGAACGGATCACCGCTCGACCCGCCGACCCACCGCCGAACAGGTAATCACGAACGGGCGGGCCCGTTGAGGACCCGCCGCACCTTGCCGGCCGTGCGGCGCAGCACCAGGGGCGCCCCGCCGTCGCGGTAGGTGGCGGCCACCATGGCGGGCGCCGAGGAGATCCACCGCGCCCGGTGCTCCAGCGC
>JBOGHR010000605.1:0-4706 GCA_050744905.1 Acidimicrobiales bacterium | reverse complement strand
GGGCCAGGTGCATCCCGGCGGTGACCTCGCCCAGCCGGCCCGCCTCGGCGGCGAAGTCGCCGCCGGCGGCCGCCGGATCGTCGGTGGCGCCGGCGTACAGGTCGCGCAGGGAGGTGAGCGCCAGCGCCCACCCCTCGGCGCCGCCGGCCAGGTAGCGCACGGCGACGGCCAGGTCCACGCCGGCCCGCCGCCACACGCCGAGGGGCTCGGCCACCGAGGCGAAGCCCTGGCCGGCCAGCCCCATGGTGACCTCCACGTCGGGGTTGGCGCCGGGGTGGAGGCGTCGGAACAGCTTGAGGACCACCCGGTCGTCGAACACCAGTGAGGTGTTCGACTGCTCGGCGCCCATGGGCCGGACCAGCTCGCCCTCCTCGCCGGGGGCCACCCGGGCGAGGACCACCTTGGCGTACTCCGGGTCCAGGGTGGCGTCGAAGGCGATGTCGTCGTCGACCACGCCGAGCACGGCGTGGTCCTGGCCGTGCAGGAACTCGGGGATGGCGTGGGCCGGGCGCCGCCCCACCACCACCTGGTAGCGGGCGCCGCCGGCGTCCACCAGCAGCCACTCCACCCCCTCGCCCAGGTGCTCGCGCTCCACGACGGTCGCCGCCTCCGGGGGCGGGCCGGAGTACCACCGCTGGCGGCCCAGGTAGGCGGGCAGCAGGCGGTCCACCGCCGTCTCGTCGGTCGCCGGCCCGCTCATCCGTCCACCAGCTGGAACCAGTAGAAGGCGTACGGGTTGAGGGTGATGAAGTAGGGCAACTCGCCGACCCGGGGGAACGGGACCCGTCCCATCAGCTCGATCGGCGTCTTGCCGGCGTGGCGCTGGAGCGGCAGCTCGGCCGGCTGGGCGAAGCGGGACAGGTTGTTGACGCACAGCACCAGGTCGTCCTCGTGGGACCGCAGGAAGGCGAGGACCGAGGGGTTGTCGGTGGCGATCACCTCGAAGCGCCCGGTGCCGAACACGGCGTGCTGGCGGCGGACCTCCAGCATGCGCCTGGTCCAGTGCAGCTGCGAGCTGGTGTTGCGCATCTCGGCCTCGACGTTGACCGCCTGGTAGCCGTACACCGGGTCCATCAGCGGGGGCAGGTAGAGGCGGGCGAAGTCGGCCCGGCTGAACCCGGCGTTGCGGTCGGGCGTCCACTGCATCGGGGTGCGCACGCCGTCGCGGTCGCCCAGGTAGATGTTGTCGCCCATGCCGATCTCGTCGCCGTAGTAGAGGATCGGGCTGCCGGGCATGGAGAACAGCAGGGCGTGGAGCAGCTCGGCCACCCGGCGGTCGTTGTCCACCAGGGGCGCCAGGCGCCGGCTGATCCCGACGTTGCGCTTCATGCGGGGGTCCTTGGCGTACTCGGTGTACATGTAGTCCCGCTCCTCGTCGGTGACCATCTCCAGGGTCAGCTCGTCGTGGTTGCGCAGGAAGATGGCCCACTGGCACCCGGGCGGGATGTCCGGCGTCTGGGCCAGGATCTCGGTGACGGGGTAGCGCTGCTCGCGCCGGATGGCCATGAACATCCGGGGCATGAGCGGGAAGTGGAAGCACATGTGGCACTCGTCGCCGTCGCCGAAGTAGTCGACCACGTCGGCCGGCCACTGGTTGGCCTCCGCCAGCAGCACCTTGCCCGGGAAGTCGGCGTCCACCTCCTTGCGCAGCCGCCTGAGGTACTCGTGGGTCTCCTTCAGGTTCTCGCCGTTGGTGCCGTCCCGCTCGTAGAGGTAGGGCACGGCGTCGAGGCGGAACCCGTCGAGGCCGATGTCCAGCCAGAACCGCACGACGTCGATCATGGCCTGCTGGACCTCGGGGTTGTCGTAGTTCAGGTCGGGCTGGTGGGAGAAGAACCGGTGCCAGTAGTACTGCTGGCGCACCGGGTCCCAGGTCCAGTTCGAGGTCTCGGTGTCCACGAAGATGATGCGGGCCTCGGACCACCGCTCGGGGTCGTCGCTCCACACGTACCAGTCCGCCTTGGGGTTGGTGCGGTCCTGGCGGCTCTCCTGGAACCAGGGGTGGGCGTCGCTGGTGTGGTTCATGACCAGGTCGGCGATGATGCGGATGCCTCGGCGGTGGGCCTCCTCGACCAGCCCCACGGCGTCGGCCAGGTCTCCGTACTCGGGCAGGATGGTGAAGAAGTCGGCGATGTCGTAGCCGCCGTCGCGCAGCGGCGACTGGTAGAACGGCAGCAGCCACAGGCAGTCGACCCCGAGCCACTCCAGGTAGTCGAGCTTGTCGGTGAGGCCCTTGAGGTCGCCGGTGCCGTCGTTGTTGGCGTCGTAGAAGCCCCGCACCAGCACCTCGTAGAAGACCGCCCGCTGGAACCAGAGGGGGTCGGCGACGTTCTCGGCCGTGCTGACCTGCGCCCCGGGAACCGGTGCGCTCATCGGGTGGCCCGCAGGTGCAGCACATGGGCCGCCTGGAAGGGCTCCAGGCGGACGTAGGGGTGGTTGCCCCACCACGGGAAGGACTGGAACGTCAGCTCGTCGAACGCCTCGTAGGGCTGGTCCCACGGCAGGCCCAGCAGCGCCAGGTCGAGGTCGAGGACGGCTTCGACGGGGTGGTGGGGATCGAGGCTCACCACGGTGAGCACGACGTCGGAGCGGTCGTCGGTGTGCTTGGAGTAGGCGATCACGTTCGGGTTGTTCGAGCCGTGGAAGGCGATGTTGCGCAGCCGCTGCAGCGCCGGGTGCCGGCGGCGGGCGCCGTTCACCAGGGCGATGAAGGGCGCCATCGTGTGCGGATCGGCCCAGTCCCGGTGCTTGACCTCGTACTTCTCGGAGTGGAGGTACTCCTCGTTGGACGGCGACGCCGGCTGGTTCTCGTACAGCTCGTAGCCGCTGTAGACCCCGTAGGACGGGGTCATGGTGGCGGCCAGGACCAGGCGCTGGCGGAACGCGGCCGGCGGCCCGTCGCGCAGCGGACCGCTCAGGATGTCGGGGGTGTTGGGCCAGAAGTTGGGGCGCATGTAGTCCGCCTTGGGACCGTGGGCCAGCTCCTCCAGGTACTGCTCCAGCTCGGGGCGGGCGGTGCGCCACGTGAAGTAGGTGTAGCTCTGGGAGAAGCCGACCTCGGCCAGCCGGGCCATCATCTTGGGGCGGGTGAACGCCTCGGCCAGGAAGAGCACGTCGGGGTGCTCGGCCTGCACGGCGGGGATCATCCACTCCCAGAACGCCACCGGCTTGGTGTGGGGGTTGTCGACCCGGAACACCCGCACGCCGTGGCCGATCCAGAAGTCGACTGTCGCCCGGCACTCCTCCCACAGCGCCCGGCGGTCGGCGTCGTCGTCGGGCCAGAAGTTGACGGGGTAGATGTCCTGGTACCTCTTGGGGGGGTTCTCGGCGTAGGCGATGGTGCCGTCCGGGCGGTGGTGGAACCACTCCGGGTGCTCGGCCACCCAGGGATGGTCGGGCGAGCACTGCAGCGCGTAGTCCAGGGCGACCTCCATGCCCAGCTCGCGGGCGGCCGCCACCAGCGCGTCGAAGTCGTCGAAGGTGCCCAGGTCGGGGTGCAGCGCGGTGTGGCCGCCCTCGGGGCCGCCGATGGCCCACGGGCTCCCCACGTCGTCGGGGTGGGCCTCGGTGACGTTGTTGGGCCCTTTGCGGAACTGGCGTCCGATGGGGTGGACGGGGGGCAGGTACACGATGTCGAAGCCCATCTCGGCCACCGCCGGGAGCCGCTCGATGGTGCCCCTCAGGCCCCCCTCGGAGCGGGGGAACAGCTCGTACCAGGCGCCGACCAGGGCCCGCTCGCGGTCGACCCACAGGGGCGCGGGCGCCGACGTGGTGAGGTCGGTGGCGCCCGCCGGGCCCACCACCAGGTCGGCGGCGTCGGCCGACAGGGCCGGCGCCAGGCGCTGGGCGGGCGGGGTGGCGCCCTCGCGCAGGGCGGCGACGACCACGTCGAACGGGCCCCGGTCGTGGTCGGCGGCCAACGACGCCCGCCGCTCGAACAGCCGGGCGCCCTCCTCCAGCTCGACGTCGACGGCCTGGCCGGCGGCCAGCTTGGTGGTGGTCTTGTGGCGCCAGGTGGCGTAGGCGTCGGTCCATGCCTCGACCACCAGCTCGTGGGGGCCGAGGGTGGTGGGCTCGACCGTCGCCTCCCACCGGTCGTTGCCGACGTCCCGCATGGCGGCGACCGCCCACTTGTCGCCGGCGGTGGGGCGCCACCGGACCTGCGCCGCCAGCAGGTCGTGGCCGTCCTTGAAGACGTCGGCCGACACGCGCACCGACTCGCCCACCACGGCCTTGGCCGGGTACCCCGACGGCGTCCGCGGGCGGATGTCCTCGATGACGATGCGTCCGGTCCTGGGCGCGAGGCGCGCGTCGATCACCCCCGATTCCCTACCACCCGGCGGGGCTCGGGGAAACCCCGGCGTCCACCGCCCGCCAGCAGTACCACGCGGCGACGGTCCGCCACGGGCGGTACCGCTCCCCGGCGGCGACCAGGTCCCGGGCCGGCGGGGGCTCGGCCAGCCCGGCGATGCGGGCGTAGCCGGCCCGCACCCCGAGGTCGGCGACGGGCCACACGTCGGGCCGGTTGAGCTGGAACACCAGGAACATCTGCGCCGTCCACGGGCCGATGCCGCGCACGGTGCACAGACGCTCGACTATCTCGTCGTCGCCCAGGCGGTCCATGCCCTGGAGCCGCACCGTGCCGTCGAGGACCCGCGCCGCCAGGTCCCGCACGCTCGCCGCCTTGGCCGCCGACAGCCCCGCCG
>JBOGHR010000604.1:0-4328 GCA_050744905.1 Acidimicrobiales bacterium | reverse complement strand
GCCCAGGCCGTCTCCTCGGCCGTCGAGGCGGCCGGGCCGCCCGCCGCCGGGTCGGCCGCCCCCCTCGACCTCCCGGACTAGGTCTCCGGCCCGACTGGCTCGCTTCGCTCACTCGATTCGGTCGAGTCGGAGCTGCGAACGCCGCCGAGAGTCGAGGATCTCGCCGGCGTCGGGCGCGACGCCCCGCGAGAGAGCCCCCGGCCGTACCGGCCGGGGGCTCGAACGCACGCGTCGCTGATGCTGACGATGTTGCCCTGGATGTGCCCCGGTGCGGGGCCGCTCGGATGGGCTCAGAGCGGGCGGACGCTGGCCGCCTGAAGGCCCTTGGGCCCCTCCTGCACCTCGAACTCGACCTGCTGGCCCTCCTCCAGCGAGCGGTACCCGTTCGTCTGGATGGCGCTGAAGTGGACGAAGACGTCGGCACCCTCGGACTGCGAGATGAAGCCATAGCCCTTTTCGGCGTTGAACCACTTGACCGTTCCGGTCGCCACGATGGCGATCCTCCTTCTTGTCTGACTGCTTGTGAGGAGAATGCCCTCCGTGCGACTGCGTCGTGCGATGCAGCAAGTCTCCGGCGAAAGACGTTAGCAGCCATCCAAGGGGCCGCAAGAGGGGTCCTCAGCGGTGGACGGTCGTGCCCTGGGGCGTGTCCTGGACCACCCAACCCAGCGCGGTCAGGCGCTCACGGATGGCGTCGGAGCGGGCGAAGTCGCGGGCGGCGCGCGCCGCGTCCCGCTCGGCGACCAGGCGGGCGGTCTCCTCGTCCAGGGCGGTGTCGGCCGCCCGGGGGGCCAGGCCCAGGGCGCCCGCCACCTCGAGGACGGCGGCCACCGTGGGGGCGGCGGCGTCGAGGTCGCCGGCCGCCAGGGCGGTGTTGGCCGCCGCCACCAGGTCGAAGAGCAGCCCGGTGACGGCGGGCGTGGCCAGGTCGTCGTCCATCAGGGTGCGGACACGGTCGAGGGCGGCCCGGTCGGCCTCGGCGCCGGCCGGGCGGCGGTCGCCCAGCGCCTCCCAGCGGCGGTTGAGCTCGTCCAGCTTGGCCAGCGTCCGCTCGGCCCGCTCGATCGTCTCCGGCAGGACCTCCAGCGGCGACCGGTAGTGCGACTGGAGGACCAGCAGCCGGTAGGCCCGGGGGTCGGTGCGCTCGACCAGGTCGGTCAGGGTGACGAAGTTGCCCAGCGACTTGGACATCTTCTCCCCCCCCATCTCCACGAAGGCGTGGTGCATCCAGTGGCGGGCGAAGGCGTGGCCCAGGGCGACGGCCTGAGCCCGCTCGTTCTCGTGGTGGGGGAAGCGCAGGTCCATGCCGCCGGCGTGGAGGTCGAAGCCGTCGCCCAGCAGCTTGAGCGACATCACCACGCACTCGGTGTGCCAACCGGGCCGGCCCTGCCCCCACGGCGAGGGCCACGACGGCTCGTCGGGCTTGGCCTTCTTCCACAGGGCGAAGTCGGCCGGGGAGCGCTTCTCGTCGACCACCTCCACCCGCTCGCCGGCCCGCAGCGACTCCGGCGACTGGCCGGCCAGCAGCCCGTAGCCGTCCACGGCCTCGACGCCGAAGTACACGCCGTCGCCGGTCTCGTAGGCGACGCCGGCGCCCACCAGCCGGGCGATGAGCTCGACCATCTCGGGGACGTAGGCGGTGGCGTGGGGGTCGTGGTGGGGGCGCAGCACCCCGAGGGCGTCCACCGCGTCGTACCACGCCTGCTCGAACTGGGCCGCCACCTCGGCCTCGGTGCGGCCCTCCCGCTGGGCCCGCCCGATGATCTTGTCGTCCACGTCGGTGATGTTGGAGACGTGGTGCACCTCGAGCCCGCACCACTCCAGGTACCGCCGCAGCACGTCGTACACCAGGAGCTGGCGGCCGTGGCCGATGTGGGGCAGGTCGTAGACCGTGGGCCCGCACACGTACATCGACACCTTGCCCGGGTCGCGCGGCTCCAGCCCCCGTGCCGCGCCCGATGCGGTGTCGTGGAGCCGGAGCACCCGGGTACGGTAACGCCATCATGGCCGCCGCCGTCCCCGAGAAGCCATCCCTCGAAGGCCTGGAGGCGCGCTGGGGCGCCCGCTGGGAGGAGCTGGGCGTCTACCGCTTCGAGCGCCGCGGCCCCCGGGCCGAGGTGTTCTCCGTCGACACGCCGCCGCCGACGGTGAGCGGGTCGCTCCACGTCGGCCACGTGTTCTCCTACACCCACACCGACACCGTCGCCCGCTACCAGCGCATGCGGGGCAGGCAGGTCTTCTACCCCATCGGGTGGGACGACAACGGCCTCCCCACCGAGCGGCGGGTCCAGAACCACTTCGGCGTGCGCTGCGACCCCCACCTCCCGTACGACCCGGCCCTGGAGACCCCCGGCCCGTCGTCGGACCAGGCCGTCGCCGTGTCGCGGCCCAACTTCGTCGAGCTGTGCCACCGGCTCACGGCCGAGGACGAGAAGGCCTTCGAGGAGCTGTTCCGCCGCCTGGGGCTGTCGGTCGACTGGACCACCACCTACACGACCATCGGCGAGCAGGCCCAGCGCGTCTCCCAGCTCGGCTTCCTCGGCCTGCTGGAGAAGGGCCTGGCGTACCAGGACGAGGCGCCCACCCTGTGGGACGTCGACTTCCAGACGGCGGTCGCCCAGGCCGAGCTGGAGGACCGCGAGCAGCCGGGGGCGTACCACCGGGTCCGCTTCGACGACGTCGAGATCGAGACGACCCGGCCCGAGCTGATCCCGGCGTGCGTCGCCCTGGTCGCCCATCCCGACGACGCCCGCTACCGGCCCCGCTTGGGGTCCACCGTGCGCACGCCGCTGTTCGGGGTGGAGGTCCCCGTCCTGGCCCACGAGCTGGCCGACCCCGAGAAGGGCTCGGGCATCGCCATGATCTGCACCTTCGGCGACGTCACCGACGTGGTGTGGTGGCGGGAGCTGGGCCTGCCCGTGCGCTCCATGGTCGGGCGCGACGGGCGGGTGGTGGCGGCGCCGCCCGACGGCGTCGCCGACGGCGAGGCGTGGCGGGAGCTGGCCGGCGCCACCGTGAAGCAGGCCCGGGGCCGCATCGTCGAGCGGCTGCGCTCGAGCGGCCACCTGGTCGGCGAGCCGCGGCCCATCACCCACCCGGTCAAGTTCTTCGAGAAGGGCGACCGCCCGCTGGAGATCGTCACCAGCCGGCAGTGGTTCATCAGCGTGATGGACCACAAGGACGCCCTGCGGGCCCTGGGGCGGCAGCTGCGCTGGCACCCGCCGTTCATGCGGGCCCGCTACGAGAACTGGGTGGACGGGCTCAACGGCGACTGGCTGATCAGCCGCCAGCGGTTCTTCGGCGTCCCCTTCCCGGTCTGGTACCCGGTCGGCGACGACGGCGAGCCCGACTTCGCCTCGCCCATCACCGCCTCGCCCGATCGCCTCCCCGTCGACCCGTCGACCGGCGTGCCCGACGGCTACGCCGCCGACCAGCGCGACGTGCCCGGCGGGTTCACCGCCGACCCCGACGTCATGGACACGTGGGCCACCTCGTCGCTCACTCCCCAGATCGCCGGCGGGTGGGGCGGCGACGAGGAGCTGTTCTCCATGGTGTTCCCGTTCGACGTGCGCCCCCAGGCCCACGACATCATCCGCACCTGGCTGTTCTCGACGGTGGTGCGGTCCTGGCACGAGCACGGCTCGCTGCCATGGACCGACGCCGCCATCTCGGGATGGATCCTCGACCCCGACCGCAAGAAGATGTCGTAGTCCAAGGGCAACGTGATCACGCCCATCGCCCTGCTGGAGCAGTACGGGTCGGACGCCGTGCGCTACTGGGCGGCCAGCGGCCGGCCGGGGACGGACACCGCGTTCGACGAGAACCAGATGAAGAACGGCCGGCGCCTGGCCATCAAGGTGCTCAACGCGTCGAGGTTCGTCCTGTCGCTCCCCCACGAGGGGGGCGCACCGGCGGCGCCGGTGGACCGGGCCCTGCTGTCGGGGCTGGCCCGCCTGGTCGACGAGTGCACGGCCGCCCTCGACGGCTACGACTACGCCCGCGCCCTGGAGCGCACCGAGTCGGCCTTCTGGTCCTTCTGCGACGACTACCTGGAGCTGGTCAAGAACCGGGCCTACCAGGGCGGCCCCCGGGCCGCCTCCGCCACCGCCACCCTGCGCCTGGCCCTGTCGGTGTTCCAGCGGCTGCTGGCCCCGTTCCTGCCCTTCGTCGCCGAGGAGGTGTGGTCGTGGTGGCAGGAGGGCTCGGTGCACCGGTCGCCGTGGCCGTCTGCCGACGACCTGCGCCAGGCCGCAGGGGCCGAGGACGCCGCCGCACCCGGCGACGAGCCCGACCCGGCGGTGCTGGCGGTGGCCGCAGCCGTGCTGGGC
>JBOGHR010000603.1:0-2261 GCA_050744905.1 Acidimicrobiales bacterium | reverse complement strand
GCCGCCGCCAGCTCGTCGAGCTCGGGGCCCAGGCGGTCCAGCACGTCGGGGCCGGCGAGGAGGTCGCACGACCAGGCCGGCGAGCCGGCCGGCGCCCGGCTCCGGTCGGCGACCATGGTCGGCTGCGCGCGCTGCTCGGGGTTCATGCGCCTCCCCGGAGGTGCCAGGGAGCGATCCGCGACCGCGGAGGCTCGTGATTGTCCGCCTCAGTCATTGTGCCAGGAACCTCGGGATCTGTCAGCGGTGGACGCCGGCGCCCAGGCGCTGCCGCAGCGCGAACTCCCCGGCCTCGGCCGCCGGCAGGGGCCGGGCGAAGTGGTAACCCTGGCCGTGGGCGCAGCCCAGCTCCCGCAGGCGGGCCAGCTGGTCGCCGTCCTCGATCCCCTCGGCCACCGTCACCATGCCCAGGCCGCGGGCCAGCTCCACCACGGTGCCGACCAGCACCGCGTCCTCGTCGGCCGAGGCCACCCCGTCGACGAACGCCTTGTCGATCTTCAGGATCTCGACGGGGAGCTGGCGCAGCGTGGCGAGCGACGAGTAGCCGGTGCCGAAGTCGTCGATGGCCACCGAGACGCCCAGCTGGCGGAGGCGGCGGAGGACCTCCACCGTGTGCTCGACGTCCTGCATCACGACGCTCTCGGTGATCTCCAGGGTGAGGGCCTGCGGCGCCAGGCCCGTGCGGCGCAGGACGTCGGCGACCTCGTCGACCAGCCCCGGCTCGGCCAGCTGCTTCTGCGAGAGGTTGACGCTCATGGTCGTGCCCCACGACCGCTGCCACGACCGGCCCTGGCGGCACGCCCGCTCGAGCACCCACCGCCCGAGCGGGAGGATCAGGTTGGTCTCCTCGGCCAGGGGGATGAAATCGTTGGGCGGGATCACGCCCTTGTCGGCGTGGACCCACCGCACCAGCGCCTCGAACCCGACGACCCGCCCGGTGGCGAGGTCGACGATCGGCTGGTAGTGGAGCAGGAAGTCGCCGGCGTCCACCGCCCGCTGGAGCTCGGCCTTGAGCCCGAGGCGGCGCAGGGCCGCTTCGTGCATGCGGGGCTCGAACAGGGCGTAGCTGCCCTTGTGGCGGCTCTTGGCCGTGTACATGGCGATGTCGGCGTTGCGCAGCAGCTCCTCGGCGCCCGCCGTCGTGCTGTCGGTGATGGCGATGCCCAGGCTGGCGGTGATGTCGACCTCGGCGCCTCCCAGCGTGACCGGCTCGACCAGCGCGGCCAGCAGGCGCTCGGCGGCGGCGAAGGCGGCCTGCGGGCAGGTGGGGCCTTCGAGCAGGACGGCGAACTCGTCGCCGCCCAGGCGGGCCGGGGTGTCGCCCGGCCGCACGTTCTGCGACAGCCGCGAGGCGATCGCCGTGAGCAGCTCGTCGCCGGCGGCGTGGCCCAGGCTGTCGTTGACCGTCTTGAAGTCGTCGAGGTCGAGGAACATGACGACGACGTCGTGGCCGTCCCGGCTGCGGCGGGAGAGCGCGTGCTGGACCCGGTCGGTGAACAGGGCCCGGTTGGCCAGGCCGGTCAGCGAGTCGTGGAGGGCCTGGTGGCGGAGCCTGCGCTCGAACGCCTTGCGGTCGCTCACGTCCCGCAGGGTGACGACGATGCCGCGCACGTTGGGGTCGCCCAGCAGGTTGTCGCCCAGGGCCTCCACGTCCACCCACGACCCGTCGGCCCGGCGGGCCCGGAGCTCGACGGGCGCAGTGGGGCGGGGGGCGGTCGAGGCCTCGTCGAACAGGGCGAGGGCGGCCGACAGGTCGTCGGGGTGGAACAGGTCGACGAGGCGGGTGCCGTCCAGGTCGCCGGGGCCGTAGCCGAGCACCGGCTGGACCGACGGGGTCTGGTACCGCACCGTGGTGTCGGCGTCCACGACGGTGATGACGTCCGACGAGTTGTGGACCAGCGACCGGAACCGGGCCTCGCCCCGGCGCTGGTGGAGGTCGGCGGCCAGGGCGGTGCGCTCGAGCGCCATGGCCAGCTGGGTGCGCAGGGTGTCCAGGGAGTCGACCAGGTCGGCGGGCAGGGCGCGCTCCGACCGGACGACCAGGGCGCCCTGGAGCTCGTCCTGCACCACCACCGGCGACACCAGCGTTCGCAGGGGACCGTCGTCGCCGTCCGCCGGGGCGGACCGGAGCACGGCGTCGAGCTGGTCGAGGCCGACGGCGCCGTCGGCGGGTGGGTCGGTGGCCGCCGCCACCGGGGCGGCCACCGGGCTGTCGCGCTGGTGGGCCACCACGTCGGCGTCGGACCACATGGCGAGGTGGACGG
>JBOGHR010000602.1:0-1794 GCA_050744905.1 Acidimicrobiales bacterium | reverse complement strand
ATGGAGTGAGCGAAGCGAACGAATGAGGTCGAAGCACGAGCCGGCCGGGCCGGGGCCTACAGTCCCGCCATGCACCCGGGAGCCCACGCCGCCACCGACCCCGACCGGCCGGCGATCGTGATGGCCGGCGCCGGCACGACGCTCACCTACGGCGAGCTCGACGCCGGCGCCAACCGCCTGGCCAACCTCCTGCGCCGGCGGGGCCTCGAGCCAGGCGACTCCATGGCGCTGTGGATGGAGAACAACGCCACCTACCTGGATGCGGCATGGGCGCCCCAGCGCTCGGGCCTGTACTACACGCCGATGAGCTCGCGCCTGACGGCCGGGGAGGCCGCCTACATCCTCGACGACTGTGGCGCCCGGGCGCTGGTTGCCTCCTACCACTGCCGGGAGGTCGCCGCCGAGGTGGTCGACCGGCTGCCGCGGCTCCACACCCGGCTCATGGTGGGCGGCGTGGTCGACGGCTTCGAGCCCTACGACGAGGTGGTGGGCGCCCAGCGTCCCGACCCGCTGCCCGAGCCCCTGGAGGGGCGCTCCATGCTCTACTCCTCGGGGACCACGGGCCGCCCAAAGGGCGTGAAGAAGCCGCTGGGGCGGGTGCCGCTCGGCACCAAGGGCTTCGACTCGGTGCTGGGGCTGGGCACCATGCTCTACGGCTACGGGGCCGACATGGTGCTCCTGTGCCCGGCGCCGCTGTACCACGCCGCGCCGCTGTGGTTCACCATGGCCGTCCACCGCGTCGGCGGCACCGCGGTGGTCATGGAGCAGTTCGACCCCGTCGAGCTGCTCGCCCTGGTGGAGCGCCATCGCGTCACCCACACCCTGGTGGTGCCCACCATGCTGGTGCGCCTGACCAAGCTGTCGCCCCACGAGCGCTCCCGCCACGACCTGTCCAGCCTCCGGTACTGCATCCACGGCGCCGCCCCCTGCCCCCCGGCCGTCAAGGAGGCGGTCATCGACTGGTGGGGGCCCATCGTGCACGAGTACTACGCCGGCACCGAGGCGAACGGCTTCGTGGCGTGCAACTCCGAGGAGTGGCTGGCCCATCGGGGGACGGTCGGCCGCTCCCTCGGGGGCCCCACCGTCCACATCCTGGGCCCCGACGGCGAGGAGCTCCCCCCCGGCCAGGTGGGCGCCGTGTACTTCGCCGGCGGCCCCGACTTCGAGTACCACAACGACCCCGACAAGACCCGCACCGCCCGCGACGCCCAGGGCCGCACGACCCTGGGCGACGTCGGCTACCTGGACGAGGACGGCTACCTGTACCTCACCGACCGGGCCGCCTACACCATCATCTCGGGCGGCGTGAACGTCTACCCCCAGGAGGCGGAGGACGTGCTCGTCACCCACCCCGAGGTGACCGACGCCGCCGTGTTCGGCATCCCCGACGACGACCTGGGCGAGCAGGTCAAGGCGGTCGTCCAGCCCGCCGACGTGACCCGCGCCGGGCCGGCCCTGGAGTCCGAGCTCATCGCCTGGTGCCGCCGGCACCTGGCGGCGTACAAGTGCCCGAGGTCGGTGGACTTCGAGGCCGAGCTGCCCCGCCACCCCACCGGCAAGCTCTACAAGCGGCTGCTGCGCGACCGGTACTGGGAGGCGGCCGGCAAGTCGCCGCCGGGCACCGCCACCTGAGGGGGCGGGCGGCCGGCGGCCGGTCGCTCAGTTCAGCAGGGCGCGCAGCGACGCGGCTCGGGACCGGGCCCGGTCGGCGCCGGGAGCCGGCACCGACTCCGCCAGGTCGTCGAGGATGTCGGCCGCCTCGACGAAGCGCCCGAGCGACGCCAGGGCCCGGGC
>JBOGHR010000601.1:0-2920 GCA_050744905.1 Acidimicrobiales bacterium | reverse complement strand
TGTCCCGACTGCGACGACAACGCCCTCGCCGGCCCCACCCCGCCGGGGGAGGCGTTCCCCACCGGGCAGGCCCATCCGCCGGCCCACGCCGGGTGCCGGTGCCTGCTGGCCCCCGCCGAGGTGGCGGCGGCCGTCAACGGCTCGGGGTGACGGCTCCCTTCCCCACCTGAGCCCTAGCCTCGCCGCCGATGAGCAACCCTGCCGACGTGCCTCGTCGACGGCGCCGAGGGCCCAACCGGGTGTGGCTCGTCGTGTGCGGGCTGGTGGTGTTCCTCGGCCTCGCCTCCCTTCGGGGTGTCGCCGGCTTCTACACCACCTACCTGTGGTTCGAGGAGGTCGGCCTCACCGGCGTGTGGACCGGGGTGCTGGGGTCGAAGGTCCTCCTGGCGGTGGTGTTCTCGCTGGCCTTCTTCGCCGCCATGCTGGCCAACCTGGTGATCGCCGACCGGGTGGCGCCCCGCTTCCGACCGCCGGGTCCCGAGGACGAGCTGGTGCAGCGGTACCGGGAGGTGGTCGGGCCCCACGCCGGCAAGGTCCGGGTCGGTGTGGCCGCCCTCTTGTCGCTCCTGGCGGGCACGGGCGCGTCGGCCCAGTGGCACAACTGGCTGCTGTTCCGCAACGCCGTGGACTTCGGCGTGGAGGACCCGCAGTTCGGCCGGGACATCGGGTACTTCGTGTTCCGGCTGCCCTTCCTGACCTTCCTGGTGGAGTGGGCGTTCGTCGCCGTGGTCATCATCGCCGTGGTCACGGTCGTCGCCCACTACCTCAACGGCGGGATCCGCGTCCAGGCGCCGGTCCAGCGGGTGACGCCGCAGGTGAAGGCGCACGTGTCGGTCCTCCTCGCCGTGCTCGCCCTGGTCAAGTCCGTCGGCTACTACCTCCAGCGCTTCGAGCTGAGCTACTCGAGCCGGGGGGTGGTGGACGGCGCCTCGTACACCGACGTGAAGGCCCAGCTCCCGGCCCTGGAGCTACTGGTCATCATCTCCGTCTTCGCCGTCGTCATCTTCCTGTTGAACATCCGGCGCAAGGGGTGGACGCTGCCGGTCATCGGCGTGGGTCTGTGGGCGCTCATCTCGGTGATCGTGGGCGCCGTGTACCCGGCGTTCACGCAGAAGTTCCGGGTCGAGCCGGCCGAGGTCGACCGGGAGCGGCCCTACATGGGCCGCAACATCGCCGCCACCCGAGAGGCGTTCGGGATCGACGAGGTGGAGGAGACCCGCTTCGACTACGACGAGGAGCTGACGGCCGACGGCCTGGCCGACAACGCCGAGACCATCCGCAACGTGCGCCTGTGGGACCCCCAGTTCGTGGCCACCACGTTCCAGAAGCTCCAGGAGATCCGGTCGTACTACCGGTTCTCCGACGTCGACATCGACCGCTACATGGTCGACGGGCGGCTCACCCAGACCATCGTGTCGGCCCGCGAGCTCAACCCGTCCGACCTGCCGTCGCAGTCGTGGGTCAACCGGCACCTGTCCTACACCCACGGCTTCGGCGCGCTGGTGGCCCCGGCCAACGCCGTCACCGCCGACGGCCAGCCCGCCTTCACCCTGGAGGACATCCCGCCCCAGGGGACGCCCGCCCTGGACCAGCCCCGCATCTACTACGGCGAGGCCACCGGCGGCTACGCCATCGTGAGGACCAGGCAGCGGGAGATCGACTTCCAGGAGCGGGACGGCGCCACGTCGTTCAGCACCTACGAGGGCACCGGCGGCGTGCCCCTGTCGTCGCTGGCGCGTCGGGCGGCGTTCGCCCTCCGCTTCGCCGACTTCAACCTGTTGATCTCCAACCTCGTCACGCCGCAGTCGAGGGCCATCTTCATCCGCGAGATCGGCGACCGGGCCCGCACGGCGGCGCCGTTCCTTCGCTACGACGCCGACCCCTACCCGGTGATCGTCGACGGCCGCCTGCTGTGGGTCCAGGACGCCTACACCACCACCGCGCGCTACCCGTACTCCCAGCGCGCCAACATCGACCGGATCCCGGCCGACAGCGGGCTGCGCTCCAACTTCAACTACGTCCGCAACTCGGTGAAGGTCGTGACGGACGCCTTCAACGGCTCCATGACGTTCTACGTCGTCGACGACGAGGACCCCCTGGTCAAGGCGTACGCCAAGGCCTTCCCCGACCTGTTCACCCCGGGCAGCGAGATCAGCGAGGAGCTGCGGGCCCACCTGCGCTATCCCGAGGACCTGTTCCGGGTGCAGACGAACATGTACGGCCGCTACCACATCCAGGAGCCGAACGAGTTCTACAACGCCGGCGACGCCTGGGACATCTCCCAGGACCCGGGGTCGGGCTCGCCGACCCCGTCGGCCCCCGCCAGCGCCAACACCACGTCGACCACCGGCGTGGCCGGCCTGGTCGCCACCGACCGCGAGCAGCGGATGGACCCCACCTACCTGCTCCTGCGCCTGCCCAACGACGGCGAGGAGAGCTTCCTCATCCTCCAGCCGTTCGTGCCCCGCTCCCGGGGCGACCGCCAGCAGAACCTGTCGGCGTTCATGACGGCCAAGAGCGACCCCCACCAGTACGGGAAGCTGGAGGCGTTCGTGATGCCGCGGGGCGAGCAGATCGACGGCCCCTCGCTGGTCGACGCCCGGGCGGCCGCCGATCCGGCCATCTCCCGGGAGATCACCCTGCTCGACCAGCGGGGGTCACAGGTCAAGCTGGGCAACGTGCAGGTCATCCCCATCGAGAACTCGCTGCTCTACGTCCGGCCGCTCTACGTGCAGTCGGCCCGCAACCCGCTGCCCGAGTTCAAGCGGGCCATCGTGGTCTTCGGGGACCGGGCCGTCATCGGCAACACGCTGCGGGAGGCGCTGGTCGAGCTGTTCGGCGACGCCCCGGGGACCCTGGAGGAGGCCCCGGGCACGGGGGCGCCGCCGCCGGCGGCCGGGCCCGGCGAGCCCGGCGGGGG
>JBOGHR010000600.1:0-3779 GCA_050744905.1 Acidimicrobiales bacterium | reverse complement strand
GGCGGCGACGACGAGCGCCGGCGGCGCCCACCGCCGGGCGGAGGGGACGACGAGAGGGAGTGCCATGCACGGCTGGAACCGCCGGGCCCGGCGGCGATACGTGGTATCCGCCGCCGGCGGGGCGGCTCCGCCGCCCGCCGGGCCGCGCCCGACGCAGCGTCGGGGCCGGGCGTCAGGCCTTCTCGGCGACCAGCAGGGTGTAGCCGGCGATGCCGTCGCGCACGGCCCGGGCGGCCAGGGCCGTGCGCTGGCGGGCGGTGTCGAAGTCGATGCCCTCCAGGCCGGGGACCCTGGCCATCCGGAAGGCGGCCAGGCGGGCGTCGATCTGGTCGATCATCTTCGCCAGGGCGCCGTCGTGGGACTCCCGCCGGGTGACGGTCAGGCCGGCGTCTGCGAGCAGGGCGACGTACTCGTCGACCGGGCGGGCGTCGGCCAGGCAGGCCACCCAGCCGGCCAGGGTCCTCAGCTCGTGGTGGAGACGGCCGGGGTCGAGGGCCACGTCGGTGATCCCGACCCGGCCGCCGGGCTTGAGCACGCGGGCCATCTCGGCCGCCGCCGTGGGCTTGTCGGGGAAGGTGCAGAAGGCGCACTCGCAGACCACGGCGTCCACCGACTCGTCGGGGAGCGGCAGCCGCTCGGCGTCGCCGACGTGGAAGCGGACCCGGCCGGCGAGGCCGTCGGCCGCCGCCTTGGCGTTGGCGGCGGCCACCTGCCGGTCCCCCAGGTCCACGCCGTCCACCTCCACGGCCAGCTCGGCGGCCAGGAGGAAGGCGGTCGCCCCCGGGCCGCTGGCCACGTCCAGCACCCGCTCGCCGGCGCGCAGGCCGAGCGCCCCGGCCAGCCGCCGGGTCAGCTCCAGCCCCCCCGGGTGGTACGACTCCCCCAGGATCAGCGCCACGGCGTCGCGCTGGTACGCCGTCGAGCAGCACACCTTGATGGCGTCGGCCTCGCCGCCCGTCACGTCCTACCGCCCTTCGAGTAGATAGGTCACCGATTCGGTGACCTATTCACTCGGGAGTGGGTGGGGGCGGTCACCGCAGCGTCTTGCCGACGTTGGTGGCGTCGGCCGGGACGTGGCGGGACGGGCCCGGGCCGGCGTCGCCTCCCCCGTTGCCGTGCGTCTTGGAGCCGTACTTGGTGGTGAGGAGGATGGGCTGGAGCTCGGAGGCGTTGGGCACGATGGTGGGGACGGAGGCCCCGCTCAGCTGCTCGCGGACCTCCTCCCGGTACCCCACCGAGTTGTACGCGCAGAACGGGATGAGCCGGCCGTCGGGGGTGATCTCCTCGACGCAGCACTTCATCAGGGCCTTGACGTTGAGCGTGTACGGGTCCTGGAAGTCCTGGATCACCACCATGAACGACTTGTCGGCCAGGTCCTTCAGCGCCTCGGGCAGGTCGATGCCGCAGGTCGCGCACTCCAGCTGGTTGGACGTGTTGCCGTCGGCGCCGGGGACGGCCGACGCGCTCCACAGCTTCTCCAGGGAGCGACGCACGTCCATGTCGGGCATGACCCGGTTGCTCACGTAGTCGAGGTAGTCGTCCACGTCCACCAGCCTGGGGATCGGGACGACGTTCTCGCCGTCCACCAGCAGGTAGGTGATGCTGCGGCAGGTGGGGAAGCAGCAGGGCACGGGCACGAAGTCCGACAGGCGGAACCAGTCGCCGCACTGGTCCACCAGCCCGTGGATGATGTCGGCGTTGGTGAGCCGCTGCATGGGGTCGAACTCGACGTGGCGGCCCGAGTGGGTGACCGGCTGGTAGGCCACCGACCGCACCGCCGGGTGCTTCACCCCGAAGCGGATGATGTCGCCCAGCTCGTGCTCGTTGAGGCCCTTCTCGATGGCGGCCACCAGCGACACGCCCAGCCCGAACTCGGCGCAGTTGTCGAGCGCCTTCTGCTTGGCGTCCCGCAGGTCGCGGCCCCGGATCTTGAGGTGGGTGTCCGGGTCGAAGCCGTCGAACTGCATGTAGATGGTGGGCTTGAGCTCGGCCAGGTCCCGCACGAACTTGCGGTCGTGGGCCAGCCGGATGCCGTTGGTGTTGAGCGTCACCATATGCACGCCCTTGTCCTGGGCCATCTTGATGAAGTCGAGGATCTGCGGGTGGATGGTGGGCTCGCCGCCCGAGAACATCACCACCTCGGGGTCGCCCTCGGACCGCACGAAGGCGTCCAGGCCGGCCTCGACCTGGTCCATCGTCAGCGAGAAGCCGTCGGGCTGGTGGCCGGAGTCGGCGAAGCAGATGGGGCAGTCGAGGTTGCAGCCGCTGTTGACCTCGATGATGCCGAGGCAGGCGTGCTGCTTGTGCTCCGGGCACAGCCCGCAGTCCAGCGGGCACCCGTCCTTGACCTCGGTCTGGGTCTCCAGCGGGTAGGTCCCCGGCTTGTTGTAGCGGAGCGAGGCGAAGTACATCTCGGCGTCGCTGTAGAGCAGGGCCTCGAACCGGCCGTGCTCGGCGCAGCGCTTGCGGAGGAAGACGCGGTTGTCCTTCACGTTGACCTCGGCGTCGACCACGGTCTTGCACACCGGGCAGATGCTCTTCGTGTACTCCAGGAAGACCTCGTCGCGGTCGACCTTCTGCCGCGGTGGGGTCATGGTCATGGGTGCTCTCCTCGGCCCGGTGCCAGCGATCGGCCAGAAGCTAACAGGTGCCCTCGGCCAAGCCGAGGTCACCGGGGCGCGTGTCGTCAGGAGCCGGCGCCGAACACGCCGGCCAGCTCCTCGGGCACGGCCGTGTCCAGCTGGGCGTACGTGCACGACTCGGGGGCCCGATCGGGGCGCCAGCGGCGGAAGCTGGTGGCGTGGCGGAAGCGCCGGCCCTCCAGGTGGTCGTAGGCCACCTCGCACACCAGCTCGGGGCGGAGGGGCTCGAACGACAGGTCCCGCCCCGCGCTCCACCGGCTGTGCCCGCCCGGGGCCCGGCCGTCGAAGCCGCTGTCCGCCACCCGGTACGGCGCCAGCTCGGCGACCAGCTCCCGGCGCCGGGCCATGGTGAAGGCGGCCGCCACCCCCACGTGGTGGAGCACCCCGTCGTCGTACAGGCCGAGCAGGAGGGAGCCGACCACCGGACCGCTCTTGTGCCACCGGAAGCCGGCCACCACGCAGTCCGCCGTGCGCTCGTGCTTCACCTTCACCATGACCCGCTCGCCCTCGCGGTAGGGCAGGTCGAGGCGCTTGGCCACCACCCCGTCGAGGCCGGCGCCCTCGAAGCGATGGAACCAGTCGGTGGCCACGTCACGGTCCTCGGTGCACGGCGTGAGGTGGAACGGCGGGCGGGCGCCGGCCAGCGCCTCCACCAGCGCCGCCCGGCGCTCGGCGAACGAGCGGCCCCGCAGGTCGTCGCGGCCCAGGGCGAGCACGTCGAAGGCCACGAACGAGGCCGGCGTCTCCGCCGCCAGGCGCCGCACCCGGGACTCCGCCGGGTGGATGCGCTGGAGCAGGGCCTCGAAGTCGAGGCCGGCGTCGCCGGCGATGACGATCTCCCCGTCGACGACGACGGCGTCGGGCAGCTCGGCACGGGCGGCGTCGACCACCTCGGGGAAGTAGCGGGTGAGGGGCTTTTCGTTGCGGCTGCCCAGCTCGACCTCGTCGCCGTGGCGGAAGAGGATGCAGCGGAACCCGTCCCACTTGGGCTCGAAGAGCACCGCCCCCGCCGGGGGCAGCTCCCTGGCCGCCTTGGCCAGCATGGGGGCGACGGGGGGCATCACCGGCAGGTCCATGGCGGCGACCGAGCCTAGGCCCGCCCCCCGCTTCTGGCATCGGAACGGGACCCTCGAGGGT
>JBOGHR010000599.1:0-2305 GCA_050744905.1 Acidimicrobiales bacterium | reverse complement strand
GCTCGGGCGCAACGGGTCGGGCAAGACCACCCTGCTGCGGGTCCTGGGTGGGCTGCTGGACCCGGCTCGGGGGAGGGTCGAGCGGGCGGGGAGGGCGGCGTACGTCCCCCAGGACGCCGACGCCATGCTGCTGGGGCCCACCGTGCGGGCCGACGTGGCCACCACCGGCCGGCTCCTGGGCCGGCGCGACGCCGCCGCCGTCGACGAGTGGCTGGCCGCCCTCGACCTCGGCGCCGTCGCCGAGCGCCACCCCCGCCGCCTGTCGGCCGGCCAGCGCCAGCGGGTGGCGGTGGCCGCCGTGGCCGTCGGCCGCCCCGACGTCCTCCTCCTCGATGAGCCCACCCGGGGGATGGACGCCCCGTCGCGCGCCGCCCTGGAGCGGGCGGTGGCCGGGGTGGCGGCCGGGGGAGGGGCCGTCGTGCTGGCCACCCACGACGTCGAGCTGGCGGCGCGCTGCGCCACCCGGGTGGTGGTGCTGGGCGACGGCGACGTCGTCGCCGACGGCCCCAGCCGCACCGTGCTGGCCGGGTCGCTGTTCGCCCCCCAGGTCCTGCGGGTGGCGCCGCCGTTCCTCACCGTGGAGGAGGTGGCGGCCGCCCTGGCGGCGCCGTCGCCGTGACCCGCCCCGGCGCTGTCCGTCCCGCCCTCGTCTACGCCCTGGTGGTCGTGGTCGGGGCCGGCGCCTTCCTCTACCCCTTCTGGCTGCCCCGCCAGGCCCTGCCCGCCGCCGCCCACGCCGGCGACGCCCCGCTGGTGGCGGCCGTGGTCGGCGTGCTGGTGGTGGCCGCCGTCACCCTGGAGCTGCGGCGGGGCGCCATGAACGGCGCGGCCGTCGCCGTGCTCGGCGTGCTGTCGGCCATGGCCGGGCTGCTGCGCCTCCTGGACCTCCCCGGCGGCGGCAGCGGCATCTTCTTCCTGGTCGTGCTGGCGGGGGCGGCGTTCGGGGCCCGCTTCGGGATGCTCCTCGGCCTGTGCGCCATGGCCACCTCGGCCGTGCTCACCGGCGGCATCGGCCCGTGGCTGCCGTTCCAGATGCTCGCCCTCGGGTGGATGGGCGGCACCGCCGGGCTGGTCGGCCTGGTCACCCGGCGGCTGCCGGTGGCCGCCGAGGTCGCCGTGCTGAGCGCCCTGGCCTGGGCGTGGGGCTTCGGTTACGGGGCGATCATGAACCTGTGGTTCTGGCCCTTCGCCCTGGGCGAGGGACCGCTGTCGTGGGCCCCCGGCCTGTCGCTCGGGGCGACGCTGAGGCGGTACTGGGCGTTCTACGCGGCCACGTCGCTGGCCTGGGACGCCGCCGCCGCGCTGACCAACGCCGTGCTCGTCGCCGTCACCGCCCGGCCGCTGCTGGGCTCGCTGCGGCGGGTGGCCGGGCGCCTGGAGCCGGTGGTCGAGCTGGAGCCGGCGCCGCTCGGCCCCCGACGCGACGAAGGCGCCCTCGCCGTTGAGGGCGCCTCCGGGAACGTCTCGGTCTGATGCCCGGCCACGAGCGTTCGCCGCGCTCGCAGCGGCAAGGTCCGTGGCCGCACTCGCCGCCGCAGGCGGCCTCTCCGGCTGCGGACACCGGGAAGGGACAGGGCGGAGGCGGCGCGAGCTCCACTCGCCCGCCGGAGCACGATCCGACTCGACCGAATGGAGTGAGCGAAGCGAACGAATGAGGTCGAAGGCCTAGGCAGCGCGGCCGACCGTGCTGCGGTGCAGGTGCCGGACCTCGGGCTCCTCGCCCTCGGACGAGCCCAGCCAGTGGAAGGCGGCCCGCCACACGCTGGTGGCGCCGGCCACGGTGACGCCGGTGAGGAACGTTCCCATCCAGGCCTCGCGCAGGGCGACGCTCCAACCCTCGAACATCGAGAAGTCGATGGCGAAGGCGCCGGCGATGCCGACGAGCAGGGTGACGAGGCCGTGGAGCTTGGTGGTGCCGGGCGCCAGGTCCTCGACGGTGTCGACGATCTTGAACAGCGCCAGCCCGAGCAACAGGGTCACGGCGAAGGTGTACATGTCCGGTGATTCCTCCTGACGGGAGGTCGTGGGTTCCCGTCGTGGTTTGGACCGTCCACCCACGGCGGTGGTAACCGCGCGTACGGTGTCGGCGTGCGCGCCCGGGCGCCGGCCTCCTCCGCCAACCTGGGGCCCGGCTTCGACACCCTGGCCCTGGCCCTGGCCCTGCACGTGGAGGTGGAGGTGGAGGAGGCCGACGCCCTCAGCGTGGTCGCCGGGGGCGAGGGCTGCGAACTGCCGGCGGACGCCTCCCACCTGGCGGCCCGGGTCGCCACCGGCGTCGCCGGCCACGACCGCCTGCGCATCGCCG
>JBOGHR010000598.1:0-6454 GCA_050744905.1 Acidimicrobiales bacterium | reverse complement strand
GGGTGGCTCGGCGAGGCCTGGGTGGAGCGGGTGGTGTTCGAGGGCCCCTCCCGGGTCATCGACGTGGGCGAGGCCCGGCGGGCCTTCGCCGGGGCCACCCGGCGGGCGGTGGAGGTGCGCGACCGGGAGTGCTTCCACCCCACCTGCGACGAGCCGGCCGGGCGCTGTGAGATCGACCACGTCGAGCCCTGGTCGGCCGGGGGGGCCACGGTGGCCGCCAACGGCCGGCCCGCCTGCGGGTTCCACAACAGAGCCCGCCACCGGGGCCCACCGCCGGAGGGATGACCAGGGCTTTTCGCCGGAGTGGCCGGGGCCAGGTGTGCCCCTTCGCCGGCGCCCCCGCCCCGGCGTCGTACGCCGTCCGTCCGGTGGTGGGAGCACCCGACACGTTTCGGACAGCCGCATTGTCCCACCGGTCCGGCTCCGCGGGCCGGCCGGAGCACGCTCAGCCCGCTCGCGAGACGATCCTCAGAGACCCCTTGGTCGGGCGACCAGCGAAGGACGAGAATCGCGCCGGGCCGCCCTTCCGCCGGAGGCAGCCTAGTCCGGCTGCGCCGCCTTCCCGGAGCGCCGCGGGCCGGCCTCAGCCCGCTGGGCAAACCCGCTCGCGGGGCGATCCTCACAGCCCGATGAGCCACCCGAACGGCGTGCCGTCCATCAGCTCGACCAGCTCCCGGGACAGGTCGGTGAGCCGGTTGGTGAGGAGCAGGAAGCCGAAGCCGGCCAGCAGGAGGCCCGACACCAGGTTGACGGCGCGGGCCCGGCGCCGGGCCCAGTCGAGGGTCCCGGCCAGCCGGCCGAAGCCGAGGCCGGCGGCCACGAAGGGCACCCCGAGGCCCAGCGAGTAGGCGAACAGCAGGGCCACGCCCCGGCCCAGGGTGGCCTCGGCGCCGGCCAGGGCCAGCAGCGACGCCAGCACCGGGCCCAGGCACGGCGTCCAGCCGAAGGCGAAGGCCATCCCCATCACCGGCGGGGCGAGGCCCCCCAGCTTCGACGGCAGCACCTGCACCCGCCGCTCGCGCTGCATGAACGCCGGCGTGACCACGCCGGCCATGGTCAGCCCCATGGCGATCACCACCACCCCGGCGACGGTGTTGAGCGTGCGCTGGTGGTCGAGCAGGAAGCTGCCGACGGCGCTGGCGGTGGCGCCCAGGGCCACGAACACCACGGTGAAGCCGGCCACGAACAGCAGCGTCGACCGCAGCAGCCTGCCGGTGTCGGCCCTGGTGGCCACGGCCAGGTCGGCCGTCCCCACGCCGGACATGAGCGACAGGTAGCCGGGCACCAGGGGCAGGACGCACGGGGAGAGGAACGACAGCATCCCCGCCGCGAAGGCGACGACGACGCCGGGGTTCGACGCGCCCAGCACCCGCCGCCCCCTACCGCCCCTCGAAGCGGGGCGGGCGCCGGTCGGCGAAGGCGGCGATGCCCTCGGCCAGGTCGGCGCTGGCCCACGCCCGCCGGCGGGCCTCGTCGACTCCGGCGTCCGCCGGCGCCGGCGCCAGCCGGTTGAGGGCCAGCTTGTGGCCGGCCACCGTGAGGGGGGCGAGGGAGGCGATCGACCGCGCCCACGCCACCGCCTCGCCAACCCCGCCCGACCGCTGGGCCAGCCCCAGGCGGAGGGCCGCCCCGCCGTCGATCTCCTCGGCGGCCAGCAGCATGGCGCGGGCCGGTCCGTGGCCGGCGAGGAGCGCGACGCGCTGCACGCTCCAGTGGTCGAGCATCAGGCCCAGTCTGGCGGCCGGAACGCCGAAGCGGGAATCGGGCGCCGCCACCCGCAGGTCGCAGGCCACCGCCAGCTGGAGGCCGGCCCCCAGGGCCACCCCCTCCACGGCGGCGATCACCGGGGCGGGCAGGGCCACGAGCGCCTCCAGCACGCGGCCCAGGGTGGCGACGAAGCGCGGCTCGGGCACGGCGCTCACGTCGGCGCCGGCGCAGAAGTGACCGGCCGCCCCGGTGAGCACCACGGCCCGGGCGTCGCCCCGGCCGGCGTCGGTCAGCGCGTCGAGCAACCCCTGGACGTGGGCGGCGTCGAGGGCGTTGCGCCGCTCGGGCCGGTCGATCGTCACCACCGCCACCGGCCCGGCCCGGTCGAGGCGGACGCTCACCGGGCCCTCCGTGCGAACCGGGCGGCGGCGAGGAAGACTGGGGAGGTGATCCTCTTCATCCTCGGCCTCATCCTCGCCGGTCTCGTGGTAGGTGCCCTCGGCCGCCTCGCCATCCCCGGTCCCAACCCGATGTCGATCGGCCAGACGATCCTGGTCGGCATCGGCGGCTCGCTGCTCGCCGGGCTCACCACCGGCCTGCTGTTCAACCGCTCGGCGGGCCTGCTGCTGTCGGTCGTGGGCGCCGCCCTCATCGTCTGGCTGCTGGAGCGCAACGCCGCCCGGCGCGCCGTGTGAGCCGGCGGGTCACACCCGCTGCTGGCGCGCCACCAGGTCGAGGTCGGCCTCCACCATCGCCGACACCATCGCGCCCAGGGTCGTCTCCGGCTGCCACCCGAGCACCTCGCGGGCCCTGGTGGCATCGCCGATCAGGAGGTCGACCTCGGCCGGGCGCATGAACCGGGGATCGGTCACCACGTGGTCGCGGTAGTCGAGGCCGACCGAGCCGAAGGCCAGCTCGCAGAAGTCCCGGACGGAGTGGGCCTCGCCGGTGGCCACCACGTAGTCGCCCGGGGCCTCCTGCTGGAGCATGAGCCACATGGCCCGGACGTAGTCGCCGGCGAAGCCCCAGTCCCGGCGGGCGTCGAGGTTGCCGAGGGCCAGCGTCGAACCCAGTCCCAGCTTGATGCGGGCCACGCCGTGGGTGATCTTGCGGGTGACGAACTCCAGCCCACGGCGGGGCGACTCGTGGTTGAACAGCATCCCGCTGCTGGCGTGGAGGCCGTAGGACTCCCGGTAGTTGACCGTGATCCAGTGCCCGTAGACCTTGGCCACGCCGTAGGGGCTCCGCGGGTGGAACGGCGTCGTCTCCGTCTGCGGCACCTCCACGACCTTGCCGAACATCTCGCTGGAGCTGGCCTGGTAGAAGCGGATGGCGGGGTCCACGATGCGGATGGCGTCCAGCACCCGGGTGACGCCCAGGGCGGTGGTCTCGCCGGTCAGCACGGCCTGGTCGAAGGAGGTCTGCACGAAGGACTGGGCGGCCAGGTTGTAGACCTCGGCCGGCCGGTGGTCGCTCAGGACCTTGACGATCGACATCACGTCGAGCAGGTCGCCCGACACGATCGTGATGCGGTCCTGGATGTGGGCGATGCGCTCGAAGTTGACGGTGCTCGACCGCCGCACCATCCCGAGCACCTCGTAGCCCTGGTCGAGGAGCAGCTCGGCCAGGTACGACCCGTCCTGGCCGGTGATGCCGGTGATGAGCGCGCGGCGTGCCATGAGGGCGCCAAGTCTTACCCCCGAACGGCGCCGGCGTCTCCCTGGGGCCCCGCCCAGCGGGGCGGGCGCCCCTCGGCGAAGGCGGCGGCCCCCTCCCGGGCCTCCTCCGAGACGAGGGCGGCGGCGAGGAGCGGGTGCAGCCGGGCCAGCGCGGGCGCCGGGCCCAGCCCCCACGTCTCGTGGAACGACGTGCGCCCCAGGCGCATGGCGCCCGGCGGCTTGGCGGCCAGCACGGCGGCAAGCTCGTCGACCGCCCGGTCCAGCTCGGCGGAGGGGACCGCGCGGTTGACGAACCCGATCCGGGCCGCCTCGGCGGCGCCCACCCGCCGTCCCGTCATCATCAGCTCCAGCGCCGTCTTGGGCGGCATGGAGCGGGCCAGGGGGACGGAGGCGACGAAGGGCCAGAGCCCGCGGTCGATCTCGGGCGCCCCGAACACGGCGTCGTCGGCGGCGACCACCAGGTCGCAGGCCAGGGCCAGGCCGAAGCCGCCGGCCAGGGCGTAGCCCCGGACCCGTGCGACGGTCGGCTTGCCCAGCGCCCAGAGGTCGCCGAACAGGCCGGCCAGCTCGGCGGGGAGCCCCTCGGCGGCGGCGGGCGGGAGCCCGGTCAGGTCGGCGCCGGCCGAGAAGGCCCGGTCACCGGCCCCGGTGAGGACCACCACCCGGGTGGACGGGTCGGCGCCGGCGCGGGTGACGGCGGCGCGGAGGGCGGCGACGGTGCCCGGGGCCAGCGCGTTGCGCCGCTCGGGCCGGTTGACGGTCACCCGGGCCACCCCGCCGGCGACCTGGTGGAGAACCTCTTCGGCCACGGCGGCGGACGCTACCGCTTCGACGTCATCCGTTCGCCTCGCTCGCTCCACTCGGTCGCCGCGAGCGCGGCGAACGTCTGTGGCCAGGGCACTACCGTTGGCCCGAGATGCGCTTCACCCTCCTGGCCGTGGCGACCGGGCTCGGGATCGGCGTCCTGGCCGGCGGGCGGCTCTCCCATCTCGGGTCGCGCGGCCTCCGCCGCTGGCCCCTGCTGCTCGGCGGGCTGGGCGCCCAGGTCCTGTCTGCGCCGCTGGGCGGCGACGCCTCGTTCGCCCTGCTGATCGGCTCCTACGCCCTGCTGCTGGCCTTCGCGGCGGCCAACGTGGTGGTGGTCGGCATGTGGCTGGTCGCCCTGGGCATCGGCCTGAACCTGGTGGTGATCGCCGTGAACGGGGGGATGCCGGTGCGGGAGTCGGCCCTGCGGTCGGCCGGCGCCGTCGACCCCGGCGCGGCGGTGGCGCTGCACCCCGGTGGCAAGCACCACCTGGAGGGCCCGTCGGACCGGCTGGTGGCCCTGGGCGACATCCTCCCCGTGCGGCCCCTCCGCGAGGTGGTGTCGTTCGGCGACGTCGTCATGGCGGTGGGCGTGGCCGACGTGGCGGCCCACCTCCTGCGCCCGCCGGCCGAGCGGCGGGCCCGGGCCGACGGCGAGGGACCGGGTGGCGGCGGGGAGCGGGTGGGGGCCGCCGGCTGACGCCCGGGGCGGCCGGAGCGGCAGGATGGGCGGCGTGACGGGAGGAGGCGAGGGCGCGGTGGACCCGGTGCGGGCCCGGCGGGCGCAGTGGGCCCGGTGGGCGGGCACCGGCAAGCGCGTCGGCTACGGGCTGATCGCGCTGGCCGTGGTGGCCTTCGCCGTGGGGGCGGTGGCGGGCTTCGGCCCGGTGGTGACCACGACGGTGACGGCCGCCCTGGTCGGCTCCACCGTCACCCTGGCGCCCGGCATCGTCATCGGCTACGCCGTCAGGGCGGCCGAGCGGGAGGACCGCGAGCTCGGGCGGTAGGGTCGCCCCGTGGGGAGGGGACCGGTGCGGGCGGCGGTCCTGACCGCACTCGGCCACCCCCTCGAGATGCGGGCCGACGTCGAGGTCGACGACCCCCACCCCGGCGAGGTGCTGGTGCGCCTGGCGGCCTCCGGCGTGTGCCACACCGACCTGTCGGCCCGCGACGGCCGCATGATCATGCCCACCCCGGTCGTGCTCGGCCACGAGGGGGCGGGCGTCGTCGAGGCGGTGGGCGAGGGCGTCACCAAGGTGGCGCCCGGCGACGGCGTGCTCGTGTGCTGGGTCCCCCAGTGCGGCCGGTGCTACCTGTGCGCACGGGACCAGGGCCACCTGTGCGAGCGGGCGGTGGTGACGATGGCGACGGGCGGCCTCCTCGACGGGACCACCCGGCTGCGCTCGGCGGGTGCGCCGCTGCACCAGATGGCCGCCGCCGGCACCTTCGCCGAGCTGGCCGTCGTGCCCGAGTCGGGGGTCGTCCCCCTCCCCGGCGACCTCGACCTGACGGCCGCCTCGCTGCTGGGGTGCTCGGTGATGACCGGCGTGGGGGCGGCGCTGAACACGGCCCGGATCCGCCCCGGCGACACGGTGGCGGTGGTCGGCTGCGGCGGCGTGGGGCTCAACGTGGTGCAGGGGGCCCGGATCGCCGGCGCCGGGGACATCGTCGCCGTGGACACCAACCCGGCCAAGCTGCGGGCGGCGGCGGCCTTCGGGGCGACCGAGGCGGTGGACGCCTCCGCCACCGACGCGGTGAGCGCGGTGATGGCGCTCACCGGCCAGCGGGGCGCCGACGTGGTGTTCGAGGTGGTCGGCGCCGCCCGCACCATCGACCAGGCCGTCACCATGACCCGGCGGGGTGGCCAGGCCGTGCTGGTCGGCATCCCGGCCATGGACGTCACCCTGGCGGTGCCGGCGTTCGTCGGCCTCGTGCTGGCCGGCAAGACCATCACCGGGTGCTGGTACGGGTCGGCCAACGTCCACGCCGACGTGCCCCGCCTGGTGGGCCTCTACCGCGCCGGCCAGCTGCTCCTCGACGAGCTGGTGTCGCGCACCATCGCCCTCGACGAGGTGGACGGCGCCCTCGACGCCATGGGCGCGGGCGGCGACGACGCCCGCTGCGTGGTCGAGCACCGGCCGTGAGGAGGCGGGGCCGCCCGGGGCGGCGGGGCGCCGCGGGTGCGGGTTCGGAGCCGGGCCGCTACCGGAGGTCGGAGCGGCGGAAGCGGCGGCGGCGGGCCCGGGCGGCCAGCAGGCCCACCC
>JBOGHR010000597.1:0-2544 GCA_050744905.1 Acidimicrobiales bacterium | reverse complement strand
ACGCTCACCGCCGCCCGCCCGCCGGCCGGTGCGCCGCCGGGGGGCGCCGAGGGCCGGGAACCGCAGCGGCCCTCACGGGTAGAGGCCCACGAGGGGGAGGCCGGTCGCCTCGGGCAGGCCCAGGGCCAGGTTGGCGCACTGCACGGCCTGGCCCGACGCCCCCTTGACCAGGTTGTCGAGGGCGCACAGCACCACCACCCAGCCGGTGCGGGGGTCGCGGCGGGCGGTGATCAGGGCCCGGTTCGACCCCGCCGTCGCCTTGGTCGACGGCGAGTCGGGGCCGACGGTCACGAACGGCTCGCCGGCGTAGAAGTCGGCCAGGACGGCCAGAGGGTCCGCGTCCGACGCCGGCCGGGCATAGCAGGTGGCCAGGATGCCCCGGGTCATGGGCGCCAGGTGGGGGGTGAACAGCACCGTGGCGCCCGTCGCCTGCTCGATCTCGGGGGTGTGGCGGTGGTCCAGCAGCCCGTAGGCCACGAAGTCCCCGTCCACCGCGGCGAAGTGGCTGGTGACCCGGGGCACCCGGCCGGCGCCCGACACCCCGCTGGCGGCGTCGACGATCACGCCGTGGGGCTCGATGGCCGCCGCCCGCACCAGTGGGGCCAGGGCCAGGGCGGCGGCGGTGACGTAGCAGCCGGCGGCGGCGACCAGGTCGGCCCCGGTCAGCTCGACCCGGAACAGCTCGGGGATGCCGAAGGCGGACTCGCCCAGCAGGTCGGGGGCGGTGTGGGCGGCGCCGTACCAGGCCTGGTAGAGGGCCGGGTCCCGCAGCCGGAAGTCGGCGGCCAGGTCGACCACCTTGCCCACCCGCTTGCGCAGGTCGGGCACCAGCGCCTGGGAGGCCCCGTGGGGCAGGGCCAGGAACACCAGGTCGAGGCCGTCGGCCCCCGCCGGGTCCGGCCCGGCCAGCACCAGGCCCGGGTAGGCGGCGCCCAGGCCGGGGTAGAGGTCGCCGACCCGGGTGCCGGCCGTGGCGTCGCCGGTGGCCAGGGCCACGTCGAGGCCGGGGTGGCCGGCGCACAGGCGCAGCAGCTCGGCGCCGGTGTAGCCCGAGGCGCCGAAGATCCCCACCGAAGCCATCGCGTGACCATACAGCACACCGCATGACCATGCAATGCTTCGGCTCCGTCCGGAGCCCCGCGCTCGAGCGCCGGGGTGGCCGTCAGCCTCTGGGTCAGCGCCAGGGGTTCACAACGGGGAGGCCACCGAAGCGCTCGAAGTCGCGCGCGTTGCGAGTCACGACGGTCATGTCGTGGGCGATGGCGGTCGCCCCGATGAGGGCGTCCCGGAACGGGGCCGGATCGGGGACGTGGAGGGCGGCCGCTCGACGGGCGACGGCCTCGTCCACGGGAAGGACGCGCTCGGCGAAGGCCGCGGCCACGCTTCGATCGAGCCAGGCGCGCAGGACGGCGCCGCGGTCGGGATCAGCCCGCTCGGCCAGCAGCACCCCGTGTTCGAGCTCGTGGATCGTGATCACCGACACGAAGAGCCGGCCCGACGGGGCGCCTTCGGCCCAGCTGGCCACGCCAGGGTTCGCCTTGCCGCCCCGGACCTTGCGCAGCTCCGAGACGGTGGTGGTGTCCAGCAGGAACATCAGGTGAAGCCCACCGCCCTGGCCACCTCGTCGGACTGGACGATCGTCAGCTCCAGGTCCTCGACTCCGGCCGGTTCGGCCAGCCGGTCGAGGACCTGGCCGCCGCCCGCCAGCTGCTCGTACGCCTCGTAGGTCAACAGCACGTGGGCGGGACGGCCCCGGTCGGTGATGTACACCGGGCCCCGCTCGGCAGCCTTCTTGGCCCCGCTGGTGTCCTGGTTGAACTCTCGGCTGCTCATGTGCGTCACCACGTTCCGGCCTCCATGTAGCTACGTTGCTACTTTAGCGTCCGGGTGTGAGGCCGCGAACGGCGATCGGGAAGGTTGGACCCGGTGGACGAGCGCCACCTTGGCGTCGTCGTCGATCTCGTGGACGATGCGATGGTCGCCGCGGTGTTGGCCGCCGCCGCCTGGACCGCTTGCCCGGCGCAGGTCGGGTCGCCGAGGATGATGGCGCGGTCCTCCGGGGATGGTCGCCGGCGCGCTACCCCCGGAGCTCGCCGGCGTGGGCGGCGGCCACCGCCTGGATGCAGCGGCCCCGGACCTCGGCCACGTCGGCGTCGGTGAGGGTGCGGTCGGGCGCCTGGAGGCGCAGCCGGTAGGCGAGGCTGCGCCGGCCGGGGCCGAGGCGGTCGGAGCGGTACACGTCGAACAGGCGCAGGTCGACCAGCAGGGGCCCGGCCGAGGCCCGCAGGGTGCCGGCCACGGCGGCGGCGGGGACGGCGTCGTCGACCACGAAGGCCAGGTCCACGTCGCTCGACGGCTGCCTGCTCACCGGCGCCGCCTGCACGTAGGTCCGCTCCTTGGCCAGGACGAGGTCGAGGTCCAGGTCGATCCACCCCACCCGGCCCTCGATGGCGAAGGCGGCCAGGACGTCGGGGTCCACCTCGCCCACCCAGCCGATCGGGCGCCCGCCGCAGCGCACCTGCGCCGTGCGGGTCGGGTGCAGGC
>JBOGHR010000596.1:0-2079 GCA_050744905.1 Acidimicrobiales bacterium | reverse complement strand
GGCCTGGCGGGCCCGCAGGCGGGTCAGCCGGTCCTCGGGCAGGCGGCTCACGATCACCGTGATGTGGCAGCCCCGCTTGCGGATGCGCGTGGCCCGCCCCCGGGCCCGGGGCCGCCAGCGCTTCATGGTGGTGCCCTCGTCGGCGAAGCACGCCGCCACGTACAGCTCCTCGGGGTCGAGCCCGTCGTTGTTCTCGGCGTTGGCGACGGCCGACGCCAGCAGCTTGCCCACGATCACGGCGGCGTCCCGCTCGCAGAGCTGGAGGGTGTCCCGGGCCCGGTCCACCTCCAGCCCGCGGATGAGGTCCAGAACGGGGCGGACCTTGTAGGCCGACACCCGCTCGTTGCGCAGCACGGCGCGCGTCCCCGGGCGCTCGTTCGTCTTCTGGCCCGGCATCGTCAGCGCCTCCCCGCCCGCTCCTGGCCGGCGTGGTACCGGAAGGTGCGGGTGGGGGCGAACTCGCCCAGCTTGTGGCCGACCATGGACTCGGTGATGTACACCGGCACGTGCTTGCGCCCGTCGTGCACGGCGATGGTGTGGCCGACCATGTCGGGGATGATCGTGGAGCGGCGCGACCACGTCTTCACCACCCGCTTCTCGTTGGCCGAGTTGAGGGCGTCGACCTTCCTCAGGAGGTGGTCGTCGACGAACGGGCCCTTCTTCAGACTGCGGGGCATGGCCGGTTACCTCCGTGCGCCGCGGGTGCGGCGCCGCCGGACGATGAGCTTCTCGGATTCCTTGTTCCTGTCCCGGGTGCGGCCCTCGGGCTTGCCCCACGGCGACACCGGGTGGCGGCCGCCGGACGACTTGCCCTCGCCGCCACCCAGCGGGTGGTCGACCGGGTTCATGGCCACGCCCCGGGTCTGGGGGCGCACGCCCTTCCAGCGGTTGCGCCCCGCCTTGCCGACCTTCACCAGCTCGGCCTCGGCGTTGCCCACCTCGCCAATGGTGCCCCGGCAGTCGATGGGCACCCGGCGCATCTCGGTGGACGGCAGGCGCAGGGTGGCGAAGTCGCCCTCCTTGGCCACGAGCTGGACGCTCATGCCCGCTCCCCGGGCCAGCTTGCCGCCCGCGCCCGGCTTCAGCTCCACGTTGTGGACCGTGGTGCCGACGGGGATGTAGCGCAGGGGCAGGGCGTTGCCGGCCCGGATCTCGGCGCCCTGGCCGCTCTGGAGGACGTCGCCCACGCCGACCCGGGCGGGGGCCAGGATGTAGCGCTTCTCGCCGTCCACGTAGTGGAGCAGGGCGATGCGGGCGTTGCGGTTGGGGTCGTACTCGATGGTGGCGACCTTGGCGGGGATCCCGTCCTTGTCCCGCTTGAAGTCCACCATTCGGTACTGCTGCTTGTGGCCGCCGCCGCGGTGGCGGGCCGTCTTGCGGCCGTAGCTGTTGCGCCCGCCGGACTTGGGCTTGGGCGCCAGCAGCGACTTCTCGGGCCGGTCGGTGGTGATGTCGGTGAAGTCGGAGACGGTCTGGAACCGCCGTCCGGCACTGGTGGGCTTGCGCTTGCGAAGGGGCATGGTGTCGTTCCCGCTCAGCTCTCGAACAGATCGATGCGGTCTTCGCCGGCCAGCGTGACGATGGCCCGCTTGGTGTCGGGTCGCTTCCCGAAGGTGGCCTGGCGCCGGTTGCGCTTGCGCTTGCCCTTGCGGTTCAGCGTGTTCACGTTGGTGACCCGGACGTTGAAGATGGCCTCTACCGCCTGGCGGATCTCGGTCTTGTTGGCCCGGGGGTGGACGACGAAGGTGTAGACGCCGTCGTCGAGGAGGGCGTAGGACTTCTCCGACACCACCGGGCGCAGGATGACGTCGCGGGGGTCCTTCACTCCTCCTCACCCCCCTCATCGGCGGGCTGTACGTCCGGTGCCTCGGCCAGGGGAACTTCGGAGCCCGGCGCGGGCGGGGTCGGATCGATCACGGGCGGCGAGGCGGCCCCGAACCCCTCGTGGGCCAGCTCGGCGGGCTCCGCCCGACCTCCCTCCGTGGCCCGGCGCACCAGGGCGGCCAGGGTGGCGGAGGTGAAGATGACCAGGTCGTTGACCAGCACGTCATGGGCGTTGAGCTCGTCGACGACGATGGT
>JBOGHR010000595.1:0-4122 GCA_050744905.1 Acidimicrobiales bacterium | reverse complement strand
GCGGTCGGGGGCGGCGGCGCCCAAGGCGGGCCCGTCGCCGTCCCCGGCGGCCGACGGCCAGGCCCACCTCCAGCGCCTGATGGCGACGTGGGGGATCCTCGCCGACCTGTCGCGGGCCGACCTGGTGCTCTACGTGCCCGCCGCGCCGGGCGACCCGAGCCGGTTCGTGGTGCACGGCCAGATGCGGCCCACCACGGGCCAGACGCTGTACCACGACGATCTGGTGGGCCGCGTCGTCGCCGAGCCCGAGCGCCCGCTCGTCGCCCGGGCGTGGCGGCTGGGCGAGATCGTGGAGGGGGAGGCGGGCGTCGACCGGGGCGAGCGGGCACGGGTGCAGTGCATCCCGGTCCGCTGGGACGGCGAGCTGGTCGCGGTGCTCACCCGGGAGGCGCCGCTCGCCGTCGGCGGGCGGCGGCCGGGCGAGCTGGAGCGGGTCTACGCCGAGACGTTCGACCGCCTGGCCCGCATGATCGTCAAGGGCCAGTTCCCCTTCGTCCAGGAGGACGCGCCCACCACCGAGGCGCCCCGGGTCGGCGACGGCGTGCTGACCCTGGACTCGACCGGGCGGGTGGAGTACGCCTCGCCCAACGCGGTGAACGCCCTGCACCGCATGGGGATCTACTCCAACGCCGAGGGGCTGCGCCTCGACGAGCTGGGCGTGGAGGAGACGGCCATCCAGCAGGCGTTCTTCCGGGCCGTGCCGGTCACCGAGGAGATCGGCCGCCATCCCGACGTCATCGTTCTGCTGCGCTGCATCCCCCTGCTGGAGAACGGCGAGGTGTCGGGCGGCCTCGTCCTGCTGCGGGACGTGACCGACCTGCGCCGGCGGGACCGGCTGCTGGTGTCCAAGGACGCCACCATCCGCGAGGTCCACCACCGGGTGAAGAACAACCTCCAGACCATCTCCTCGCTGCTGCGGCTCCAGGCCCGCCGGCTGCCGGAGGGGGAGGGCAGGGCGGCGCTGGCCGAGGCCGAGCGGCGCATCCGCTCCATCGCCCTGGTCCACGAGATCCTCTCCCGCGACCCCAGCCAGCAGGTGCCGTTCAACGAGATCCTCGACCCCCTGCTGCGCATGGCCAAGGAGGTCGCCGTGTCGCCGGGCGGGCCCATCTCCTTCTCGGCCACCGGCGAGCCCGGCCAGCTGCCCGCCGAGCTGGCCACGCCCCTGGCCGTGGTGATCAACGAGCTGCTCCAGAACGCCGCCGAGCACGCCTTCCCCCCCGACCAGTTCGGCGAGGGCCGCACCCGGCGGGTGGAGGTGCGCCTCAACCACGCCGGGCCCGACCTGGTCGTCGAGGTGTGCGACAACGGGCGCGGGCTGCCGCCGGGGTTCTCGGTGGAGCGGACGGCCACGCTGGGCCTGTCCATCGTGCGCAACCTGGTCACCGGGCAGCTCGGTGGGTCGATCCGCATGCGGAGCGACGGCGGGACGGTGGTGGAGCTGCGCCTACCGGTCGAGCGGGGCCGACCGAAGTGAGCGGCGCCGGCTCAGGAGGCGGCCTGGCGCTGGCGGGTCAGCCACACCTTGCGCAGCTTGCGCCGCTCCTCCTCGGAGGTGCCGCCCCACACGCCCGACTCTTGGTTGGTTGCCAGGGCGAACTCCAGGCACGGCGCCTGGACCGGGCAGCTGCGGCAGACGGCCTTGGCGGCCTCGATCTGCTCGATGGCGGGGCCCGTCGTGCCGACCGGGAAGAACAGGGTCGGGCTCGTGTCGCGACAGGCCGACACGTCGCGCCAGTCGTCGGTGTCCCAGTCGATCGAGCGACTCCACGTGAGCGCCACGGTTGGGTTCCTCCTCGGACGGCCCTCTGCCGTCGTATTCGTGAAATTCTTCACAAGGTACCGCAGATATGTACGGGCTGCGAACTCTTGGTGAAGGGAGACTACCGGTTCCCGCCGGCCGTCGCAAGAGCCGGGGCCGGGAAAAGGTGATGCTCGTCCTCGCCCACCGTGGGCTGTCGACGACGCAGCGCGAGAACACACTGGCGGCGTTCGCCGCCGCACGCCACGTGGGCGCCGACGGGGTGGAGCTGGACGTCCGGCGCACCGCCGACGGCGCCCTCGTCGTCCACCACGACCCCACCCTGGACGACGGCGCGCCCCTGGCCGCCCTGCGCGCCGGCGAGCTGCCGGCGTGGCTGCCCACCCTGGAGGCGGCGCTGGAGGAGTGCCGGGGGCTGGTCGTCGACGCCGAGGTCAAGAACCTGGTCACCGAGCCCGGCTTCGACCCCGAGGAGGCCGCCGCCCGCCAGACGGCGGCCCTCGTCGCCCGCATGGGCATGGCGGGCTCGGCGTTCGTGTCGTCGTTCTCCATGACGGCCATCGACGCCGCCCGGGAGGAGGAGCCGTCGGTCCGCACCGCCTGGTTGACCCTGGCCGCCTACGACCAGGCCGACGCCCTGGCCCTGGCCGCCGCCCGGGGCCACGCCGCCGTCCAGCCCCGCCACGAGGCGGTCACCCCGGAGCTGGTCGCGGCGGCCCACGGGCGGGACCTGGCCCTCCACGCCTGGACGGTGGACGATCCCGCCCGCATCCGCTACGTCGCCGGCTGCGGCGCCGACGCGGTGATCACCAACCGCCCCGACGTCGCCCTGGACGCCCTGGGCCGCCGGCGGTGAGCGGTCCCCATCCTGCGCCTCTGCGCCTCGGGCCTCGTGCCGTCCTCCATGGACACCGCTCGTGGCCGAGCTCACAGACGAGCAGCGGTCGGCGATCCGGGCGTGCCCCGCCCCGATGCCGGCGCTCGAGGGACGTCCGGCGCCGGTCGCGCCAGCGGGCAGCCGTCACACCCGGCGGGTATCACTTTGGGACATGCTGCGCATCCATCGGGCTGAACGGGCGGACCGGCTGGTCCAGGCGCTGGGCTCCGTCCTCGTCTCGCCCCTCGACGACCCCTTCCAGGTCGAGATCGTGGCGGTGCCCAGCCGAGGGGTGGAGCGGTGGCTGTCGCAGCGCCTGTCGGACCGGCTGGGTACGTCGGGCGCCGGCGGCGACGGCGTGTGCGCCAACGTGGTCTTCCCCTTCCCGGGCCGGCTCGTCGGCGACGCCGTGGCGGCAGCCACCGGCGTCGACCGCGACACCGACCCCTGGCTGCCCGAGCGCGCCGCCTGGCCGCTGCTCGACACGGTGGAGGCGTCGCTGGGGGAGCCCTGGCTGGCGCCGCTGGCCGCCCACCTCGGCGGCGGTGGGCCCGACGCCGACGAGCACCGGCTCGGGCGGCGGCTCTCGGTCGTGCGTCGCATCGCCGACCTGTTCGACAGCTACGGCGTGCACCGCCCCGCCATGGTGCGAGCCTGGGCGCAGGGCGCGACCACCGACGGGGCCGGCGCCCTCCTCTCCCTCGACGCGGCCTGGCAGGCCGAGCTCTGGCGCCGGCTGCGCGAGCGCATTGCCACGCCCAGCCCGGCCGAGCGGCTGGCCGACGCCTGCGACCGCCTGGCCGCCGAGCCCGTGCTGGTCGACCTGCCGGCCCGCCTCTCGCTGTTCGGCCTGACCCGCCTGCCGGCCAGCTACCTCGACGTCCTGCACGCCGTCGCCGCCGGCCGCGACGTCCACCTCTTCCTGCTGCACCCGTCGCCCGCCCTCTGGGCGCGCGTCGCCGGCCATCCCGAGCGCCCGGCCGGCGTGCCCCGGCGGGCCGACGACCCCACCGCCGCCCTGCCCCGCCACCCGCTGCTGCGCACGTGGGGGCGGGACGCCCGCGAGATGCAGCTGGTGCTCACCGCGGGAGCCGGCGGGGCCGAGGAGCACCACCCCGTCGAACCGGCGGCGGGCACCCTCCTCGGCCGCATCCAGGCCGACGTTCGAGACGACCGGCCCCCACCGGGCGAGCCGCTGCCGGGCGCCGCCACCGACGACCGCCTGCTGCTCGACCCCGGCGACCGCAGCCTCCAGCTGCACTCCTGCCACGGCCGGGCCCGCCAGGTCGAGGTGGTGCGCGACGCCATCCTGCACCTGCTGGCCGACGACCCCACCCTCGAGCCCCGCGACGTCATCGTCATGTGCCCCGACATCGAGTCGTTCGCGCCGCTCGCCTCCGCCGTGTTCGGCCTTCCCGCCGACGCGCTCGGGGACCCGGCCGGCGGCGACGAGGCGGCGGCCCCGGGCCAGGCCGAGCTGCGC
>JBOGHR010000594.1:0-1808 GCA_050744905.1 Acidimicrobiales bacterium | reverse complement strand
ACCCCACCCCCCCGCCGAAGTCGGCCACCGCCGCCGAGTTCTGGTGGGCCCGGGCCCCGGAGACGGGGTTGAACAGGCGGCCGCCGTCGGGCCCGTTGAGGATGAAGAAGGCCCCGCCGTAGCCGATGGCCACGTCGTTCACGCCGTCGCCGTTGAGGTCGGCGATCACCGGGGAGGCGATCATCTCGCTGGTGTTGCCCTCGGCCGCGCCCGGGTTGACGTTCCACAGGCGCTGGCCGTTGCCGCGGAAGGCCCACACCTGGCCGGTGCTGGTCGACGGGCACTGGGCGCAGGTGCCCACCACGACCTCGGGCTGGCCGTCGCCGTCGAGGTCGCCGATGGCGGGTGAGCCGAACACGGGTCCGTTCGTCGTCTGGGGCCAGCCGGGGACGGCCGAGCCGTCGTCGAGGTGGAAGGCGAACACCCGGCTGGTGTCGGCGTTGCGGTAGAACAGCCCGGCCCCGATCACCAGCTCCATCCGGCCGTCGCCGTTGATGTCGCCGACGGCGGGGCTGGACTGGAAGATCTCGCTGCGGCACACCCGCCAGAGCTCCTGGCCGGCGCCCACGAGCCGGAAGGCCCGGATGAAGCCGCCGGTGCAGCCCTGGAAGCCGCTGGCGTCGGTGCCGATGAAGATCTCGACCCTCCCGTCGCCGTCGACGTCGTAGAGGGCGGGGGAGGTCCAGATGGTGTCGGCGTTGTTGAACGGGAAGCCGGGCAGGTCCCGCCCGTGGCGGTCCTTGGCGTACACCTGGTGGTCGAAACCGCCGAAGACGATGTCCTTGAAGCCGTCGCCGTCCACGTCGCCCACCGCCGGGGTGGAGATCACGCCGTCGCCCACGCCGTCGGGCGGGCCGTCGGTCCACTGGTTGAACCGGTCCTGGCCCTCCATGCGCCAGCGCACGGAGCCGTCCCGGTTGAACACCACCAGCCCGCCGGGCTGGCCGACCGTGGTCTGCTCCACGGAGCCGGCGCCCACGATGATCTCCACCGTGCCGTCGTTGTCGAGGTCGGCCACCGTGGGCGACGACTCCACCGCCGCCGTGCGCCCGGCGCGGGGCTGGACGGGCTGGGGCCAGCCGGGCAGGGCGGCCCCGCTGCGCCCGTCGAGCACGTACAGCAGCCCGTTGAGGCTTCCCACCGCGATGTCCTTCACGCCGTCTCCATTGACGTCGGCGACGGTGGGGGACGACAGGTGGATGTCGCCGGTCTCCACCGCGAAGGCGGGCCCCGGGAACGCCGCCTGGGCCCGGGCGGGGGGAACCCCCCCGAGCACCGTCGCGAGGGGGGCGGCGACTGCGGCGACGAGTGCGGTCCGGCGGGTGGCATGAAGGTTCATGGCTGCCATCATTGCCCGGATCGACGGCTTTTCACGCCGGCCGGCCCGGGATGCACCCTAGGGTGCCGTTGGTCTGGTTCAATGGTCCACCAGACGCGCCGCCGACCCCGAGGTGGCGCCTCTGCGCGCGTGCCCTTGCGAACCCGCCTCCTCGTCGCACTCCTCGCCGCCGCCGCGGCATCGCTCGTACCCGTGCCCATGGCGCTGGGCGCCCCCGCCACCCGCCTCGACGTGCTGGAGGAGCCGGGCGGGCCCGGCGGCGAGGCGGTGGCGTTCCCGGCGACCCACCTGGCGCTGAGCTGGCAGGGCGACGACGACGCACGAGTCCAGGTCCGCTGGTCGGCCGGCGGGGGGTGGGGGGCGTGGGAGGACGTGGCGGTGGCGCACGACCTCGAGGACCACGACCGGGGGGTCGTTTACAGCGGCCTGGCGCTCGCGCCGGGGGCGACCCGGGTGCAGGCCCGGGTCC
>JBOGHR010000593.1:0-4608 GCA_050744905.1 Acidimicrobiales bacterium | reverse complement strand
CACCGGCCCTCTGCTTTTCCGGAAACTTGTCAAACGCTCGTCAAACGCACGCCCGGCAATAGTTGCCATATGGTTGACAGTGCCCGCCAGCCGGGTGCATCCTGGCAATGTGGCATCTCGGTCCGCTAGCAGCGACATGCGAGGCATGATCGCTGGGGAGCTGATGGCGCTGGGCGGTGCCCTCAATGCAGGATCGGTGGCTGAGCTGGCGGCGTTGGAACAACGTCTGGCCGTGATCGCCGGCAGCCAATCGGTCGAACCCGAGTGGCACGTGGTCATCGAAGCGCTCAGGCAGGCTTGCGATGCCGCCGGATCGCAATTCGATCGCCACGGCCTGGCCCACCAGGGCGGCCGCCTCGAAGCGGGGTCGCTCCCAGCTCGGATGCTCGGAGAGATCGCTCGGGGAGCGAGGGTCGGCAATGCCGATCTCGCCGAGTTGCTCCGTACCGACGCGTGGCAGCTCAGCCGTGCCGGACGCCGTCTTCGAGACGCTGGACTTGCGACCAGGACCCGCTCGGGACGCATCAACGTTTGGGATCTCACCGACGACGGCCGAGACGAAGTCAATCGTCTGCGGGCTCACGAGCGCCAAGGGCGCCGGTCCGGCGCCTGAGCGAAATCGAGCCGCGACGGGCCTTACGACTGAGCCGCCGGTATCAGCGGCGGCCGTTGGCTGTTCTGTATCGCTTTGGCGCGTCCATCTCCAGGGCATGACGTGAGCCCCTCGGTAGCTCTCGACGGTCCGCAGGTTGCGGTTGAGGCGAATCATGAGAGGCATGACCTCCTGCTATGGCGCCGGCGTGACAGCCACTTGGATGCCAGCAGAGGGGCCCACTTAGCGAACCGTCGACCCACGCGCGTCGTCAGCTCAGGGACAGGGTTTGAACCAGTCTCCCGGGTGGGGTTGGCAACCGAGCGATGCGTTCAAGTTCGGCCATCCGGCTCCTCGGCACCGTCCCCGAAGGACGACAGCTTGGTGGAGGATCGCCCAGGTGGTGCTCGTTGACGGGGCGCGTTACCTCGCGCCGCAATGGTGCCGGAGTCGTGCATCGCGATCGTGCGTTTGTCAAGGGTCACCAGGATCCGCGCGCTGGCGGTCACGAAAACCGCGCGCTGATGGCCACCACTTCTGAACGGTGGCGGCCACCAGACCGGGTTATGGGACCAGCGGCGTCACCCCCTTGCCGGCGGTGGCCTGAGCCAGCCGCACGCTGTCACCGTTGGTGGCGCACAGATGGGCGTGGTGCAGGAGCCGGTCGACAGTGGCGCCGGCGAGGGTCTTGGGCATGATCTCGTCGAAGCCGCTCGGGTGGAGGTTGGAGCTGACGGCGACGCTGCGCCGCTCGTAGGCGGCGTCCACGAGGCGGTAGAGGCCCTCGGCGGCATCGGTGGCGACGGGCAGGAGCCCGATGTCGTCGACCACCACGAGATCGGCCCGCAGGATGCGGGCCATGGCCCGGGTGACGGAGTCGTCGGCCCGATGACGGCGGACGAGGACGCCCAGGGCCTCGAGAGAGAACCACGCCACCCGCCGGCCGGCCGCCACCGCGGCGTGACCGAGGGCTTCGAGGAACATGGTCTTGCCCGTGCCCGACGGCCCGCACACCACCAGGTTCTCCGCCCGCCCGATCCACTCCAGGGTGCGCAACGCCCCCTGGGTGGGAGCGGGGATGGAGCTCAGCGCCGGGTCCCAGGCGTCGAAGGTCTTGCCGGTGGGAAAGCCGGCGGCGACCAGGCGGGTGGCCACCGAGGACCGGTCGCGGCCGGCCACCTCCTCGACTAGCAGGACCCGCAGCACCTCGGCCGGCTCCCAGCGCTGGGCCCGGGCGGTGGCCAGCACCTCGGGAGCGGCCCGGCGGATGTGCGGCAGGCGGATGCGGCGCAGGAGGGCTTCGAGCTCGCCGTCGAGGGCGGGCGGCGCCGGCGTGCGGGTGGTCACAGCCGCTCCTCGACGCCGAGCCAGGCGGCGAAGCGCCGTAGGCAGTCCCGTAGCTCGTCGAGGTCGTAGCAGCCGCTGGTGAAGCGGGCGAAGTCGTGGCGCAGCAGCGGCCCCTCGGCCTGGGCAAAGAAGTCGGCCACGAACAACAGCGTGTCGCCGACCTCGATCAGCATGGCCTGGTCGTCGGCATCGAGGAGGCCCGGTCGCAGCGCCCTCATCGGCCGAACTCCGACCACGCATGCGTCCCGGCCTGCAGGCTGTGGGCTTCGCTTGCCTGGGCCCCGGCCCCGCCGGCGCCGCGGTTGGCGAGGATCGATGCCAGGTCGCCCTCGGCGAAGCGGCTGTAGACCGCGGCGTGGCCGAGGGCCCAGTCGACCGCCTCGGCCTCGGCCAGCTTGGCCAGCTCCACCGCCTCGGCCATCTTGGCCCGCACCCGGGCGGCCCCGACGGCCCCGGCCTCTTTGAGCCACAGCGACGCCCCGGGACCGATGGCGAGGAACGCCGTCTCCGCCGCGGTGGCCGCCACCGGCGTGCGGTCGAGGGCTCCCTCGGGCGCCGGCGGGAAGTGGGAGGCGTCGATACGCGGGTTGCCGGGCGTGGTGCGGCGGTGGCGGGCCACCTCGGCCGGGCCGCCGGGGCCGACGTGGGTGATCACGACGTCGTCGCCGTGGGTGCGCACCCACACCACCTCGCCGGCCAGCGCCGCCGGTGCCGAGTACAAGCAGTAGTCGAGCTGCACCATGGGCTCGGGGCACCCCACGGTGCGGGTCTGGCCGAACGCCGAGGTGAAGGGGTGCTCGGGCAGGCGGTGCAGGCGCATCCGCTCCTCGGCCAGCATCTCCACCGGCGCCCGGCGGGTGACCCGGTGGGGCCGGGCGTTGATCTGCTCGCAGAACGACTGGCACGCCGCCTCCAGCGCCGCCCAGTCGTCGTAGTCGGCGAGCAGGTTGGCCTCGGTCGGCACCAGGTCGGCCTTGGCCACCCGCACCGTCGCCTCCGAGCCTCCCTTGGACGGCGCATCGGCGGGCAGGCAGGTGGCGACGGTCAGCCCGTAGTGGGACGCGGCGGCCACCATGTCGGGGTTGCGGATGGCGATGCGGGCCACGTGGTCGACCGTCACCGTCTTCTCGTTGTCGGTCAACGCGTAGGTGGGGCAACCGCCGAAGCGGCGCAGGGTGGCGTCGATGCAGGCCACCACGGAGGGCAGGGTCTTGTCGCGGATGGCCAGCACCACCCGGAACCGGCTCCAGGCCAGCCAGGCGCAGAACAGCCACGTCGGGGTCCCGGCCACCACCGGGCCGGCGCCGAAGTCCCACTGGAACCACAGGCCCGGCTCGACCACCCACGGGCGATGCACCCGGCGGCGGCCGGCCAGGTAGGCCTTTCGCACCACCGCCACCGCCCGGCGGGTGGTGCGCTCCGAGCCGCCATAGCCCATGGCCACCAACTTGTCGTGGGCCACGTCGGCTCGGATCTTGCCCTTCGACGCCTCCATCCACTCCTCGACCTTGGGGAGGTGGTCGTCGATGATCTGGGGGCGGCGGACGGTGGGAATCTCGCTCAGCTCGCCGGCGTCACGGCGGGCGACCCAATGGGCCACGGTGTTGGGCGAGCAGGCGGCCAACTGGCCGGCGTCTCGCAGGGACTGGGTCAGGTCGAACGCTTCGAGAATCTGCATGATCTCCTCGGCATGCTTCACGTGCTCCTCCTGGGTGCCTGGGTGCTTGGACACGCTCAGGACACCCGGGAGGAGCGCCCGCCGGGTGGATGCCCGGCGGACGACGATCAGGGAGGTTGTGCAGATCTGGTGGCCGCCGCCGCGCGGTTTTCGTGACCGCCAGCGCGCGGGTTCGTGACCGTCTACGTGCAGGATCTCATGGCCGCCGACATTTGTTGCGGAATGGTTCTCGGTCCGGGTTCCGTCACGGCCGTTCCCGGGTCTCCGACTGATCCCGGCGATTGGGCAGAGCCCCGTCAGTCCGTCGGGTCGGCTGCGTCGGGTCGGCGCGACTCGTGCCACGTGCCCTCGACGATCAGCACTCCAGGACCGTCGCTGCGCCGAGGCCAGCGAATGATCTTGACCGGCATACCAGTGTGTCGAACACGCCATGAGTCCACCGCGGCTTGGCGCGTGCGGTGTCCGCTGAGCACCTCACCCGTCTCGGCATGAACGACCTCGTAGATCGCCTTCTGGCGGCTCACACCTTGACGCTAGAGGCCCGGTCCGCGGAGCGTTACGTCGCGCCGCAGACGTGCCGTACTCGGGCGGGCGACGGCCGCTACGCGCCGATCGGGGCCGTTCACGAACTCCTCCCGCGCGCGTTCTGGAGCTCGCGTTCGGGTGGCGGCGACCCGCAGCTCTAACGCGACCCACATGCGTCGATCTGCACGCCGGCGGGCGCCCGAGTGGGACGTTCGACTCTTGACGTCCGTCGAGAGTGGAGATGTTCGTGCCGGTGCAGAGGGCAGCAGGATGGCGCACAGCGGAGTCCGTTCGGATCGGACTCCGCTGACGCCGTTCATGCGTCGGTGACTCGGATTTGGGTGCGGCTCCCTGAGAGGGACTACGCGGCAGTGGGAATAGCGCCTCCGGCATAGCGGAGCTCGTGGACACGGCGACGTTCCTGGTCGAGATGCCATCGCCAGTACGCGTCGAAGTCGCCGTTGGA
>JBOGHR010000592.1:0-2516 GCA_050744905.1 Acidimicrobiales bacterium | reverse complement strand
GCCCTGCTCGGCGAAGCCGGGCGCCCGCCGGGCGTTGGACAGGAAGCGGGCGTTGCCGCGCCCGCCCCGCCCGCCGGCGGCCGCCACCCAGCGGTCGCCGGGCCGGGCCAGGTCGGCCACCACGGCGCCGTCGAGGTCCTTCACCACCGTGCCCACCGGGACGGCCACGTCGGTCGACGCCCCGCTCGCCCCGTGGCGGCCCTTGCCCTGCCCGTGGCCGCCGGTGGCCGCCCGGCGGTGGGGGTGGTCGCGGAAGGCCAGCAGGGAGGCGACGTTGGGATCGGCCGCCAGCCACACGGCCCCCCCGTCGCCCCCGTCGCCCCCGTCGGGGCCGCCCTTGGCCACGTGGGCCTCCCGCCGGAACGACACCGCGCCGGCACCCCCGTCGCCGCCCTTCACGTGCAGCTGGGCCTCGTCGACGAAGCTCATGGCGTCGCCGCCGCGGCGGGGCCAGAGTGAGGCCGGGGCGCATGAGGCGGGGCTGCTGTCGGGCATCGGCGCCATGGGCGCCCTCTCTCAGCTCCGGGCGGCGGGGAGGACGTCCACCAGGCGGCGGCCCTTGCGGGCGCCGAACTTCACCTGGCCGTCCGAGGTGGCGAAGAGCGTGTCGTCGCCGCCGCGGCCCACGTTGACGCCCGGGTGGAACCGGGTGCCCCGCTGGCGCACGATGATGGCCCCCGCCCGCACGGCGGTGCCGTCGAACACCTTCACGCCGAGGCGCTGGGCGTTGGAGTCACGGCCGTTCCTGGTGGAGCCCCCACCCTTGGTCTTCGACATGTCAGCCCCCTGCCGGCCCGGTGATGCCGGTGATCTCGATCGTCGTGTACCTCTGCCGGTGGCCCCACCGCCGGCGGGACCGGGACTTGGGCTTGTAGGTGAAGCCCCTGATCTTGGGTCCCTTGGACAGCCCCACCACCCGGGCCGACACCCGGGCCCCGGCCAGGGCGGGCCCGGCGACGACGGCGCCGTCGTCGACCAGCAGGACGGGGTCGAAGCCGACCTCGGTGCCCTCCTCGGCGCCCAGCAGCTCCACGTCGAGCCGCTGGCCCTGGGCCACCCGCTCCTGCTTGCCGCCCGTCTTGATCACTGCGTACATGGACTGGCGATCTTACCCGGCCCGAGCGGGACCGGCGAAGCGGGGACCGCTCCGCCTCCGGGGCGACCTACAAGAGCGTCTCGTCGAACACGATGCCGCGGCCGGCGCAGGTGGGGCAGGTCAGCGAGAACGCCTCCACCAGGCCCTCGGACACCCGCTTGCGGGTCATCTCGACCAGGCCCAGCTCGGAGATCTCGAACACCTGGGTGCGGGTCTTGTCGCGGGCCAGGGCGTCGCGGAAGGCCCGCATGACCTCGGACCGGTTGGCGGCGATCTCCATGTCGATGAAGTCGATGACGATGATCCCGCCGATGTCCCGGAGGCGGAGCTGGCGGGCCACCTCCTCGGCCGCCTCCAGGTTGTTGCGGAACACCGTCTCCTCCAGGTTCGACGTCCCCACGTTCTTGCCGGTGTTGACGTCGATCACGGTGAGCGCCTCGGTCCGCTCGATGATGAGCGAGCCCCCCGACGGCAGCCACACCTTGCGGTCCAGGGCCCGGTGGAGCTGCTCGTGGACGTGGTACCGCTCGAACATGGGCAGCGGGTCGGCGGCCGGGTCGAAGTGCTCCACCCGGTCGGCCACCTCGGGGCTGATGCGCTCCACGTAGTCCCGCACCTCGGCGTAGAGGGCGGCGTCGTCGATGACCACGCCCCGGTAGTCGTGGTTGAACTCCTCGCGGATCACCCGCACGGCCATGTCGGGCTCCCGGTAGAGCAGGGCCGGGGCCGCCGCCTTCTTGGCCCGCGCCTCGATCTGACCCCACTGCCGCACGAGGAGGGCGACGTCGCGCGCCAGCTCGTCGGCGGTGGCCCCCTCGGCCGCCGTGCGCACGATGAGCCCGTGGCCGGGGGGCCGCACGTCGTCGAGGATGCGGCGCAGCCGCTTGCGCTCGTCGTCCGCCAGCCGCTTGGAGATCCCGTAGGTGTCCGACGAGGGGACGAGCACCACGAACCGGCCGGGCAGCGACACCTCCTGGGTGAGGCGGGCGCCCTTGGTGCCGATGGGGTTCTTGGTGACCTGGCACAGGATGGTCTGACCGGGGCGGAGCAGGTGCTCGATGCGGGCCCGGGCCGGCCGGGTGCCGCCCTCGACGTCCTCGGCGTCGTAGCGGACGTCGCCCCGGTACAGCACGGCGTTCTTGGGGGTGCCGATGTCGACGAAGGCCGCCTCCATGCCCGGGAGCACGTTCTGCACCCGGCCCAGGTAGATGTTCCCGTCGATCTGGTTGGCGTCGTCCTGGGCGCGGCTGACGTAGTGCTCGATCAGCGACAGCCCCTCCAGGACGGCGATCTGGGTGGTCCCGTCCTTGACGTGGACGCACATCAGGTAGCGCCCGACGGGGCGGCCCTTGCGCTCCCGGGCCCGCGGGCGCTCGGTCGCCTCGTCGACCTCCGGCGCCCCGGCCACCGCCCCCCGGCC
>JBOGHR010000591.1:0-1957 GCA_050744905.1 Acidimicrobiales bacterium | reverse complement strand
CACCACCGCTACGAGACGGCCCTCGCCTACCGCGACGAGCGGCGGGCGGCCACGGGCGGCTCGGCCGGAGGCCACGACGCCGTCATGGCCTGGGTGGTCGAGGTCCGCCAGGACCAGCTGACGGTCGCCCCCACCCACCGGCTGCTGTCCGGCCTTCCCGAGGGCTTCGACGTGGTCGACGCCCTGAGCGCCTCCTTCGACGTGGAGCCGGCGCCGGGTCCGCCCGGCGACCTGCCGGCCCGCATGGCGGCCGAGGGAGCCCTGGCCCTCGGCGCCACCACCGGCTGGTGGCTCCTGCGCCCCACCCCGGCGACCGAGGAGGCGGCCGAGCACGCCCTCGACTCCAGCCGCCTCGACGTCGCCCTGGCCGCCTTCCCGCCCCACACCCTGGAGTACCAGCACGGGGTGGCCGAGACGGCCGCCGCCGTGGCCGACGGCCGGGCCCAGGCCGCCGTGCTCCTTCGCCCGGCCAGCGTCGACCAGATCGCCCGGATCGGCCGGGGCGCGGCCCGCATGCCCGCCAAGACCACCTTCTTCACCCCCAAGCCTCGCACCGGCATGGTGTTCCGCTCGCTCGACGACCGGTAGCGGCGGGCCCGGTCAGCCCGCCTCCAGCCGGGACAGCGCCTTGCCCACCACGGCACGTGCGCGGCGGGCCCTGGCCGCCGGGACCACCGCCTCGGCGACGACCTCGGTGCGGCTCTGGGTGGCCCCACCCGCCCGGAAGAACCGGCGCCGCACCCGGCCGACGACCACCACCTCCTCGTCGACGTCCAGCTCCCGGGCCGCTGCCGGGGCGTCCGGCCACACGACGGGCGCCGACTCCGCCCGCTGGCCGGGGCGGGGAACGGACACCTCCAGCTCCACCAGCTCGTCCCCCGACGGCAGGGCTCGCACCGCGGCCGGCCGGGTGAGCCGGCCCCGCAGGACCACGAGGTTGGTCACGACACCTCTCCTTCTTCGCACCTTGCGCACGGGGGAAGCGCCGACGGCGACGCTACCCGTGGCCTGTGACAGCGCCGCTCACCCGGGCGCCGCCCCGGCCGTCACGCCAGGGCGGCCAGGCGGTCGGGCGTGTCGAAGAGGGCGGGGTCGGACTCGAGCACGGCGGCGAACAGCGCCCGGGCCCGGGGGACGTCGCCCGCCCGCTCGTAGAGGTCGGCCAGCGCATACCAGACCCGCAGGTGGTGCAGCGGGGGTGGCCGCTCCTTGGTCTTGGCCTGCTCCAGCAGGGCGATCCCGCCGGCCAGGTCCCCGCGATCGGCGAGGGCCCCGGCCATGACGATGCGGCCCTCGGCCAGCAGCTCCGGCGGTGGTGACGAGCGCCGCAGGTCCTCCCACGCCGCCTCCGCCGCCTTCCAGTGGCCGAGGGCGCGGTGGCAGTCGGCCAGGACGGGGTGCTGGTCGTACGACCCGGTGAGGGCGTGGAAGGCCTCCAGCTCGCGGATGGCGGACGTCCACCGCCCGAGGCGGTAGAGCGTGAGGCCGTGGAGCTCCCGGACGGTGGCCGACAGGGGCGCCGCCTGGGCGATGGGCCGGAGGGTGCGGAGGGCGTCGGCGTAGCGGTCGCGCTCGTACGCCTTGATCGCCTCGGCCAGACGGCGCTGCACCCGCTCGGCCTTGGTCCGCCCCACGGCCCGGGCCACCTCGGCACCGACCTCGTCCGGCAGCGACGGCGCCGACCGCCGCGACGCCGGGGACGGCGACTGGCCCACCGCCGGCTCGGCCCGGGCGTCACCGTCGTCGTCGATCCACACCTCGGGCTCCCACGCCGGGCGCTCGTCGACCAGGGCCGGCCTGGCCGTGGTCGTCCTCCTCCGCCCGTCGTCCGGGGCGGCGACGAGCCGGGCGCCCTTGCGGGCCACGCTTCCCCGGAAGCGCCTGGCCGCCTCGTCCGGCTCGACGGCGCGGCCCCGGGCCACCGCCCGGCGTGCCTCGGGCACCAGCCGGCCCGGAC
>JBOGHR010000590.1:0-2784 GCA_050744905.1 Acidimicrobiales bacterium | reverse complement strand
GCCAGCAGCAGCGCCGCGCGGAGCGCGAGTCGCAGCGTCGGCGCCGCAACCAGGTCGTCGCCGTCGTCGCCGGCCTCGCCGTCGCCGTCGTCGCCGTCGTCGATCATGAACTCGATGAGCCAGCGGTCCTGGAGGATGTCGTAGTCGGGGGCGACGAGCACGGCGTAGCGCTCGAAGTACAGGATCTGCTTGCCCAGCAGCACCAGCGAGCGGGGCAGCTGCACGCCCCGGGGGGCGGCCATGCGCACCGCCTGGCCGAAGATCTCCAGGTAGTCGATCTCGGCGATGGGACGGGACAGCCACGGGGTGACGAGGCGGGCGATGGCGCCGGCCGCCCGGTCCCGGTCGGTGTCGTGCCCCAGGTGGGCGCCCAGCTCGGCCAGGCAGTTGGTGACCTCGCCGAAGTCCTGGCGGTGGAGCATGGCGACCACGCCCCGGCGCACCAGGTCGCGGGTGACGTCGTCCAGCTCCCCCATGATCCCGAAGTCCAAGAAGACGACCTTGCCGTTCTGGTCGACCATGAGGTTGCCGGCGTGCACGTCGCCGTGGAAGAACCCGTGCTCGCAGGCCGCCTCGATCCAGGCCCGCACGCCGCAGCGCAGCAGCTCGAACAGGTCGTAGCCGGTGGCCACCAGGCCGGGCAGGTCGTCGACCTTGACCCCGTCGATGCGCTCCATGGTGAGCACGCCGTGGCCGCAGTACTCGTGGTGCACGGCGGGGACGCGGATGTTGTCGTTGCTCCCGAACGCCTTGAGGTTGGCCGCGAAGCGCTCCATGGACGCCGCCTCGATGCCGAAGTCGAGCTCCTTGCCCAAGGTGGTGACCACGTCGTCGACGATGCCGACCGGGTTGACGACCCGGGCGGACTTCGACAGCTTGGCGGCCAGGACGGCGGTCACCCGCAGCAGGCGCAGGTCGCGCCGGAACTGCTTCTCGACGCCGGGCCGGCGGACCTTGACCACCACCGGCGTGCCGTCGTGGAGGGTGGCGGCGTGCACCTGGGCGATCGACGCGGCGGCCACCGGCTCGGGGTCGATGGAGGCGAAGAACCGGTCGACGGGGCCGCCCAGCCCCTTCTCGATGACCTGGCGGATGCCCTCCCACGGCGCGGGCGGGGCGCTGTCGAGCAGGTCGCGCAGCTCGTGGGCGATGGCCGCCGGGAACAGCCCGGGGCTGGAGGACACCACCTGGCTGAGCTTCACCAGGGGCGGGCCGAGCTCGACCACCACCCGGCGCAGGCGGGGGGCCAGCGCCTCCGCCGTGCGGGTCCGCCTGCGCAGCAGGGCCGGCCCCAGGTGGCGCAGGAGGACCCACTGCATCCTCTGGAGGCGGAGCAGCTCGCGCGGCCCGAGGCGCCGCACGGCCCCCTGGTTCACGGTCGCCGCGACGGGATCGGGGGCGAGGATGCGTTCGATGGCCGGCTCCAGGCGTGGGAGGGGTGAACCGCTCGGTGCCCGGCAGGTTAACGCCCTGGTGGGAGCCGGTCCACGCCGCGAGCGGGCGGATGACCGATTCGCGGCCGCCGCCCGTCGGTTACCGTTCCCGGCAGTGGGTGGCTACGGGGTGGAGCGCAGCGATCGCGACGGCTGCGCGGTCGTCGCCGTGCGCGGGGAGGTCGACCTGCTGGGCGCCCCCCGCCTGCGCGAGGCGCTCATCGCCACCGCCGCCCAGGGCCACGGGAGGGTCGTGGTCGACCTCAGCGAGACCGACTTCCTGGACTCCACCGGGCTGAGCGCCCTCGTCACCGGCCTCAAGCGCATCCGGGCCCAGGGCGGCGAGATGCGGGTGGTGTGCACGTCGGCGCGCGTCTGCAGGGTCTTCGAGATCACCAGCCTCGACCGGGTGCTGCGGCTGTACGGCACGGTCCACGAGGCTTGCGCCGGCCCCTGACCCGGCGATGTGCGGCCGCATCGTGTCCTCGACGCCCGTGTCGGCGCTGGCCGAGCAGTTCGTGGTGGCCGAGGTGCGGGCCGCGGAGGCGGCGGCCCGGTACAACGTGGCGCCCACCCACGACGTGCTCGCCGTCGCCACCACCGCCGGGGCCGCCGGCTGGGCACCCTGTCGTGGGGCCTGGTGCCCCGCTGGGCGGACGGCCCGGGGCCGGGGCGGCGCCTGGTGAACCTGCGCTCGGAGCGCCTGGCCGAGCGGCCCGGGTTCCGGCGCACGCTCCAGAGCCGGCGCTGCGTCGTCCCCGCCGACGGGTTCTACGAGTGGCGGGCGGCGGGGGACGGCCGCCCCCGGCAGCCGCACCTGGTCCGGGCCGGCGACGGGCGGCCCCTGGCCCTGGCCGGGCTGTGGGACGTGTGGCGGGACCCGGACGGGGGGCCGCACGGTGCCGTCCTGCGCACCTGCGCCATCCTCACCACCGCGCCCAACGAGGTGGTGGCGGGCCTCCACGACCGCATGCCCGTCGTCCTCCCGCCCCCCGCCTGCGACGTGTGGCTGGACCCGTCGGTCACCGACGTCGAGGTGCTGGTCGCCCTGTGCCGCCCGTGCCCGCCGGAGGTGCTGGAGGCGTGGCCGGTGAGCACGGCGGTGAACCATGTGGCCAACGACGGCCCCCACCTGGTGGCGCCCGTGCCCGCCTGAGGCACGGCCCGGGCGGCGTCGACCGCCCTTCCCGCCGCGAACGCCCTCCGGTACCCTCGCCACCCACGAGGCCGGGCGGCCGGCGCCCGGGTGGGAGTGTGCGGGATGCGTGGTGTCCATCGGGTGGCGGTGGTGGTGCTGTCGGCCCTGGTCGCCGGGACGCTGGGCACGGCGACGGCCACCGTCGCCGTGCGC
>JBOGHR010000589.1:0-3357 GCA_050744905.1 Acidimicrobiales bacterium | reverse complement strand
GCGCTACAGAGGCTGCGACCAGTGCGGCGCCGGCCGCCGCCCGTCGCATCCGTCGCCCGCAGCGGTGCACCACGCCCTCCGTTCCCGGGCCAGCCATCAAGCCAGATTGATGGAGACCGGGCACTCTCCCAGAGGCCCACGGCGGGCGTCAAGGCGCCCCGGCTGGGCGCCGGGCCGGCCGGGTACCTCCCGACGACATGCGGGCCCGGAGCGCCGTCACCGTGAACCGGCCGCCCGATGAGGTCCACGCCTTCTTCGCCGACGTGGAGAACCTGCCCGCCTTCATGGCCCACCTGGAGTCGGTCCGGGCCACCGGCGAGGGACGCACCCGCTGGGTGGCCCGGGCGCCGGCCGGGCGCACCCTCGAGTGGGAGGCCGAGGTGGTCGACCACGACCCGCCCCGGGCCATCGCCTGGCGGTCGCTGGAGGGGACCGCCGCCCCCAACGCCGGCCGGGTGCGGTTCACGCCGGCGCCGGCCGGCCAGGGCACCGAGGTGTCGTGCGAGCTGGAGTACTCGCCGCCGGGCGGGGCCCTGGGGGCGCTGGTGGCCCGGCTGTTCGGGGAGGAGCCGTCCCAGCAGCTGGCCGACGACCTGCGGCGGCTCAAGCAGGTGCTGGAGACGGGCGAGGTGGTGGTCTCCGACTCCATGCCGGGCGGGACCCGCACCCTGGCCCACCTGTCCCGGCGCCGCGCCCGCCCGCCCGGGGGGGCGCCGGGATGAGGGCGGCCTGCTGGATGGGCGTGAACCGGGTGGAGGTGCGCGACGTCCCCGACCCGGCGATCCGCAACCGGCGGGACGCCGTCGTGCGGGTGACGTCCACCGCCATCTGCGGGTCCGACCTCCACCTGATGGGCGGCTACATCCCCACCGTGGAGAAGGGCGACGTGCTGGGACACGAGTTCATGGGCGAGGTCGTCGAGGTGGGCCCCGACGTGGGCAACCTGGCCGTGGGGGACCGGGTGGTCGTCCCCTTCCCGATCGCCTGCGGCGGCTGCGTCTCCTGCCGGCGGGGGCTCACGTCGCTGTGCGAGACCTCCAACCCCAACGCCGGCCTGGCCGAGAAGGCGTTCGGCTTCCCCACCGGCGGCATCTTCGGGTACTCGCACATGACGGGCGGGTTCGCCGGCGGCCAGGCCGAGTACGTGCGCGTTCCCTTCGCCGACGTGGGGCCCCTCCGCATCGACAGCGACCTGCCCGACGAGGCGGTGCTGTTCCTCTCCGACATCCTCCCCACCGGGTGGATGGGCGCCGAGATGTGCGACATCCGCCCGGGCCACGTGGTGGCCGTCTGGGGCGCGGGGCCGGTCGGCCTGCTCGCCATGGTGAGCGCCTTCCTCCTCGGCGCCGAGCGGGTGATCGCCGTCGACCGATTCCCCGACCGGCTGGCCATGGCGGTCGGGCACGCCGGGGCCGAGACCCTGGACTACGAGGACGTGGACGTCAACCAGGCGCTCAAGGAGATGACCGGGGGGCGGGGGCCGGACGCCTGCATCGACGCCGCCGGCATGGAGGCCCACCACGGCAACGCCGCCATCCACGCCTACGACCGGGTGAAGCAGGCGGTGCGGTCGGAGACCGAGCGCCCCCACGCCCTGCGCCAGGCCATAACCTGCTGCCGCAACGGCGGGGTGGTGTCGGTGGTCGGCGTCTACGGCGGGATGGTCGACAAGTTCCCGATGGGCTCGGTGATGAACCGGTCGCTCACCATCCGCTCGGGCCAGTGCCACGTCCACCGCTACATGCGCCCCCTGCTGGAGCGCATCGAGCGGGGCGAGCTCGACCCCAGCTTCGTCGTCACCCACCGCCTGGGCCTGGAGGACGCCCCCGAGGGCTACCGCATGTTCAAGGAGAAGGACGACGGCTGCGTCAAGGTGGTGCTCAGGCCGTAGGGGTGGGCCGACAGCACGACAGCGGGTGCGGACGTACCCTGGCACTCGTGAACCAGGAGGAGCGGGAGCGCTTCCTCGCAACCCTGCGTACGGACGAGGACTTCCGGGCCACCGTGCGCCGTGAGCTGCTCACCGACGAGCTGCTGAACCTGCCCCAGACGGTGGCCGTGCTCCTCGACGCCACCGCCCAGCAGCGCCAGGACCTCACGGCGCTGGCGCAGAGCGTGGCCAGCTCCATGCAGCAGACGATCTCGGCGGTCAGGGAGGGCTTCGACGCCGTCCGCGGCGAGCTCTCGAGCCTGCGGACCGGCATCGACGCCGGCTTCACGGCCGTCAACGCGAAGTTCGACCAGGTCGACGCCGATCTCCAGGACATCAGGGACCGGTTGGCCTCATAGGACCCCGGCGGTCGCGGCCCCGCGCCGGGGTGACCGTCCCGAGGGCGGTCAGGAAGGTCCGAACCGGGCCCGGCCGCAGCGGTTCCCAGCGCCGCCGGTCGTCCCGCTCGCCCCGGAACACGAAGGTCTCGCCCGACATCGGTCATCCCGCCCCGGTGAGGTGCCGGTAGAGCAGGTCGAGCGCATCGGCCGCCCACGGCTCTGCGTGGATGGTCGCCTTGATCACCTGGCTGTACACCATGCTCGACGGGTCGGCCGGCGCACCGTTCGGGAGCCCGTGCAGCATGGTGCGGTTCTGGTTCACGTCCCGCGTACTCGAGGGCGCCCGGTAGACGTCCCAGCGGGCCTCTGGGCACGCCGCGATCACGAGCATCGAGAGGTGGCAGCCCAGCCCCTCGACGAGCCACAGGGCGCCGTCGGAGAGGTAGGGGTTCGGCCGGTCGGGCGCATGCCACGGCGGCCGGGGGCCGAGCTGGGGGTCGTCGTCCGGAAGTGGCTCGCGCAGCGCCAGGTCCGTGGCTCCCTCGCTGTCGAACCGGCGGATCGTCCACATCCAGAGGGGACCCAGCCCGCGCGGCCCCTCGAGCAGCTCCCGCAGCTCTTCGGTCGTCCCGATGCCGTGGTCGGTCTGCCGGAAGAAGCGCCACTCGACCTCGTCGATCGGAGGCTGGGGGGGCGTGGAGGGGGATCCGGTCCTTGCGGACCTGCTCCTTGACGTAGTCGACGGCATCCCAGTAGCCGTTCTTCACCTCGATGGCCTTCCCGGTCCGTCGGGTTGTAGATGTCGGGTAGCGGTACCCACGACTATTCAGGATCGCCGGCGACGGGGCAACGCTCCTCCGGCGGAAGGGGCTGATCAGGCCGCCGGCGGTGGGCCCCGATGGCGGGCCCGGTTGTGGAACCCGCAGGCGGGCCGGCCGTTGGCGGCCACCGTGGCCCCTCCGGCCGACCAGGGCTCGACGTGGTCGATCTCACAGCGCCCGGCCGGCTCGTCGCAGGTGGGGTGGAAGCACCCCCGGTCGCGCACCTCCACCGCCCGCCGGGTGGCCCCGGCGAAGGCCCGCCGGG
>JBOGHR010000588.1:0-4676 GCA_050744905.1 Acidimicrobiales bacterium | reverse complement strand
CCCGGCGGGCCTTCGCCGGGGCCACCCGGCGGGCGGTGGAGGTGCGCGACCGGGGGTGCTTCCACCCCACCTGCGACGAGCCGGCCGGGCGCTGTGAGATCGACCACGTCGAGCCCTGGTCGGCCGGGGGGGCCACGGTGGCCGCCAACGGCCGGCCCGCCTGCGGGTTCCACAACCGGGCCCGCCACCGGGGCCCACCGCCGGCGGGGTAGCGGGCGGGCCACCGGGCCTGTTCGGCTCCGTCGAGCACCGGCGTTCCACCCGGCCACCCGTTCGCCCGGCGCGGCGGGAAGCTCGTAGGTCGACAGCGCTCGTGAAGAGGTCCGATACGGCGGGGTTGAGGTCCACGCGGGTGCAGGCTCTCGCCTCGGCGCTCATGCCGCGTCGACGTCCCGAGCGGGGAGCGCCGAGGCGCCATGCGGTGCAGCACGGCGTCGACCCGGCGATTGCCGCCCCGGTCGAGCCGGTCGCCGGACGGTCGGCCATGGCCCTCCACCGAGGCGGCGGGCAGTGGTGCGGTGCCGACCGGTCGTCGGACCGGGGACGCGATCAGGCGAGGTCGAAGCGGTCGAGGTTCATGACCTTGTCCCAGCCGGCCACGAAGTCACGCACGAACTTCTCCTGGGCGTCGTTGCAGGCGTAGACCTCGGCGACGGCTCGGAGCTGGGAGCTCGAGGCGAAGACGAGGTCGACGGCGGTGCCCGTCCACCTGAGCTCCCCCGTGGCGCGATCGCGGCCCTCGTGCACGTTCTCCGACGAGGCGGATGCCTTCCACTCCGTGCTCATGTCGAGCAGGTTCACGAAGAAGTCGTTGGTCAGCGTCTCGGGCCGGTCGGTGAAGACGCCGTGCGGGGACCGCCCGGCGTTGGCGTTCAGGGCCCGCATGCCGCCGATCAGGACCGTCGTCTCCGGAGCGGTCAGGGTCAAGAGGTTGGCCCGCTCCACCAGCAGGGTCTCCGGCGGCAGCTTCTCCCCGGCTCGGAGGTAGTTGCGGAACCCGTCCGCGGTCGGCTCGAGCACGGCGAAGGACTCCACGTCGGTCTGCTCCTGGGAGGCGTCGGTGCGCCCGGGGGCGAACGGGACCGTGACGTCGTGGCCGGCGTTCCTCGCCGCCTGCTCGACGGCGGCGCAGCCGCCCAGGACGATCAGGTCGGCGAGCGAGACCCGCCTCCCGCCCGACTGGGAGCTGTTGAAGTCCTGCTGCACCTGCTCGATGGCCTGCAGCGCCTTGGCCAGCTCGGCGGGGTCGTTGACCTCCCAGTCCTTCTGGGGGGCGAGGCGGATGCGGGCCCCGTTGGCCCCGCCCCGCTTGTCGGTGCCGCGGAAGCTGGCTGCCGCCGCCCAGGCGGTGGTGACCAGCTCGGAGAGGGACAGGCCCGATCCCAGGAGCCGGCCCTTCAGGGCGGCGACGTCGTCGTCGCCGATGAGCTCGTGGCCGACCTCCGGGACCGGGTCCTGCCACAGCTGGGGCTCGGGGACCCACGGACCGAGGTAGCGCCTGACGGGCCCCATGTCGCGGTGCAGCAGCTTGTACCACGCCTTGGCGAACGCGTCGGCGAGCTGGTCGGGGTTCTCGTGGAAGCGCTTCGAGATGGGCCCGTAGACCGGGTCCAGCTTCAGCGACAGGTCCGTGGTCAGCATCATGGGGGCGTGGCGCTTCGACGGGTCGTGGGCGTCGGGCACGGTCCCCTGGGCCTCGGGGTTCTTGGGCTTCCACTGCTTGGCGCCGGCCGGGCTCTCCGTCAGCTCCCAGTCGTACCGGTACAGGTTGTCGAGGAACCCGTTGTCCCACCTCGTCGGCTCGTTGGTCCAGGCTCCCTCCAGCCCGCTGGTCAGGGTGTCGGGGCCCTTGCCGGTGCCGAAGGTGTTCCGCCAGCCCAGGCCCTGGTCCTCGACGGGGCACGCCTCGGGCTCCGGACCGATGTACTCGGAGCCGACCGCACCGTGGCACTTGCCGAAGGTGTGGCCGCCGACGATGAGGGCGACCGTCTCCTCGTCGTCCATCGCCATGCGACGGAACGTCTCCCGGATGTCGCGGGCGGCAGCGAGCGGATCGGGGTTGCCGTTGGGCCCCTCCGGGTTCACGTAGATGAGGCCCATCTGGACGGCGCCGAAGGGACCGGTGAGCTCCCGGTCGCCGCTGTACCGCTCATCGCCGAGCCACGTGTCCTCGGGGCCCCAGAAGATCTCCTCGGGCCCCCAGATGTCCTCCCGGCCGAACCCGAAGCCGAAGGTCCGGAAGCCCATGGACTCCATGGCGCAGTTGCCGGCGAAGATGATGAGGTCGGCCCAGGAGATCTTGCGGCCGTACTTCTGCTTGACCGGCCACAGCAGCCGGCGCGCCTTGTCGAGGTTGGCGTTGTCGGGCCAACTGTTGAGGGGGGCGAAGCGCTGGGCGCCGGTGCCGCCACCGCCCCGGCCGTCGGCGATGCGGTACGTGCCTGCGGCGTGCCACGTCATCCGGATGAAGAGGGGCCCGTAGTGGCCGTAGTCGGCCGGCCACCAGTCCTGCGACGTCCTCATCACCTCGAAGATGTCCTGCTTCAGCGCCTCGAGGTCGAGGGTCTTGAACTCCTCGGCGTAGTCGAAGTCCTCGCCCATCGGGTTGGACCGGGGCGAGTGCTGGTGGAGGACCTGCAGGTCCGGCTGGTTCGGCCACCAGTCCCGGTTCGTCCTCGGCCGGCTGGCCTTGGGCGTCGGGGCGGGGATTACCGGGTTCTCGCTCTCGCTGACGCTGTCAGTCACGTCGATCCTGCTCCTCTCTCGCGGTTCCTTCTCTTGGCTCACTGCTCTTGATCGTGGTTGCCGTGCGCCCGGGGCGGTGTCGCCCCGGTGGCGGCGCAACCCGGCGGGCCCGCTTCGAGCCGCCCGACGGGACAGAGGCCGCCGCCAGGCACCGGGGGCATCGGCCCCAGTAGATCACCTCCGCTTCGTCGATCTCGTAGCCCGAGTCGTCGGCGGCCGTCAGGCACGGGGTGTCGCCGACCGCACAGTCGATGTCGACCATCCGCCCGCAGGCCCGGCAGATGAGGTGATGGTGGTTGTCGCCCACCCGGTTCTCGTAGCGGGCCGACGAGCCGGCGGGCTGGATGCGCCGGAAGAGCCCCCTGTCGGTGAGGGCGGCCAGGGCGTCGTACACCGCCTGGCGTGAGATGGCGCCGATCTCGGCCCGTACGGCGGTGTACACGTCGTCGGCGGAGCTGTGCGATCGGTCGGACACCGCCCGCAGGACCGCCAGCCGCTGGGCGGTGACGTGCAGGCCGTGGCGGCGCAGCAGCGCATCGGGCGCCTCCCTGGGCACCGTCTCCCCGGACACGGTCGCACCCTAGCACCGTTGTGGACGCAATCCAGATCTCGCTCGATCACAGTTCCTTCCCGTGGAGGGTCGAGCCACGGCGGGCGGACAGCCCCGGCGCAGCCTCATGATCGAGCCCGCCGTGCTCGGTGGCGCCAAGGGCATCTTCCCGGCCGACGGCACGGCCCGGACCTTCGAGTCGTGTCGGCGACCACGCCGGCCACGGGCGTGCCGGTACCAGCGGATGCGCTGAGGGCCGGAGGCGTCGTCCGGCCGTGAGCGGACGGCTCGTGCCCGGCCCTCGGCGCCGCGCCCCCTGCATAGGCTGGTGCCCTACCGCTCGGCCAGGAGCCGCTCATGCGTTCGGACGACCTTCGTGCCCGGTGCCTGGCCAAGGCGGGGGCTGTCGAGGACTTCCCCTTCGGCGAGCAGGTCTCCGCCTTCAAGGTCGGGGGGCGGATCTTCGCCATCTGCGACCTGGGCGGTGATCCGCTGGAGGTGAGCCTCAAGTGCGAGCCGGGGCTGGCAGAGGCCCTTCGGGCCGAGCACGCCGCCGTCCGGCCCGGCTACCACCTCGACAAGAGGCACTGGAACACCGTGACCCTCGACGGCTCGCTCGGCGACGAGGAGGTCGAGGCGATGCTCGACGACTCGTACGACCTCGTCGTGGCCCGCCTGAGCCGGTCGCAACGCCAGAACCTGGGCGTGGGGCCCGAGTAGCGGCTCATGGTCGACGCCGGTCCGATCGGGAAGACTGGGCTCCATGGACATCCTGTACATCGCCGCTTCGGGCCGGGGCGACCCGGTACGGGCGGGTCTGCCCTTCCACCTGGCGGCCAACGGCTCGGCCGAGGTCGGCCACGCCGCCCAGATCGTCCTGGCCGGCGACGCCACCGACCTGCTGCTGGACGGGGTGATCGACACCCTGGAGCCGCTGGGCATGCCGCCGCTGCGCGACCTGGTGGCCAAGGCCGTCGACCACGGGATCGCCGTCCACGTCTGAAAGGGCTGCGCCGTCGCCCGTGGGGCGACCGAGGACAGCCTGACGCGACTGCGCGGGTCGTGGATCACCCCCACCGAGGTGGCCGTGAAGGTCGCCGACGCCGACAAGGTCGTGGCCTTCTGACGGTGAGGTAGCGTCGGCCCGGTGCAGCGGTGGCAGCAGGTCTCGATCCTCGCGGTCGTGGCGTGGATGCTCGCCGTCGGCTCGTGGGCCAACCGCTCGTGGACCGAGACGGTGCCGCTGGCGACGCCGGCCGGCGCCGAGGGGCAGAGCCGGACCTACGAGTGCAGCGCCCCGTTCGCCCCCCGATCGGTCGACCGGCAGGGGCCGCCGACGGAGCTGGCGCCCGTGCGGGAGCCGTGCAACCTGCACGGGGAG
>JBOGHR010000587.1:0-1828 GCA_050744905.1 Acidimicrobiales bacterium | reverse complement strand
CGGCGGGACCGGGGCCGGGGCGGGGGCGGGGCCGCCGGGGACGGCGTCGTCGCGAAGGTCGGCGAACAGGTCGGCCGCCCCCGCTCCCAGGTAGACGACCGACGCCCGCCCGGCGGTGCCGATGCGGCCGGGGACGACCACGTTGCGCATGCGCGCCGGGTCCACCCGCCGGCCCAGGGCGGCCAGGGACGCCAGCTTGTCGGGCGGCACGTCCAGGGAGGCGTGCCGGGCCAGCACCTCGATCCAGCGGCGCAGGCCGGCGTCGTCGCCCACCTCGGCCCGCATCTTCCCCAGGGCGGCCAGGATGAGGGCCCCGTGGTTCTCCGAGCGGCCGAAGTCGCCGCTGGCCGTGTCCTGGCGGTTGCGGGTGAAGGCCAGGGCCTGGGCCCCGTCGAAGCGGTGCCAGCCCGGCGCGAAGAACGCCCCCGAGGCCCGGTCGGCCATGCGCCGGTCGACTAGGACGTCCACGCCGCCCAGGTCGTCGACCATGGAGGTGAGGCCCTGGAAGCCGGTGAGCACGTAGTAGTGGATGGGCAGGCCGGTGAGGCGCCGTACCGTCTCGACCACCAGCGACGGCCCGCCGCTGGCCAGGGCGCTGGTGAGCTTGCCGTTCCCCCGGCCGGGGATCGCCACCCAGGCGTCGCGGGGGATGCCGACGATGGTGCCCTCCATGGTGGCGGGGTTGACGGCGAGGAGGTGGACCGAGTCGCCGTTGGCCCGGCGCACGTCCTGGCCAGGGCGGGCGTCGGAGCCGATGACCACCACGAACTGGAGCCCGGACGGCACCGGCGCCCCGCTGGTGAACGGGATGGCGCTGGCGTAGGCCCGCCCGTCGCCGGCCTTGAGGGTGAACGCCGGCCCCGAGCCGCCTCCGGCCGACGGCACCACGGGGGCGGCGGTGGTGTCGGGGGGGAGGGCGATGGTGGACGCGGGCAGGGCCCGGGCCTGGGTGGTGGTCGTGCTGGCCACCACCAGCTCGGCCGGCCCCGGGTCGCGGCGCACGGCGGCGAGCACCCCGACGAGCAGCACGACGGCCACCGCCGCCCCCACTCCCACCTGCACCCGCCGCCTCATGCCGGGGGCACTGTACCCCCCGGCCCTCACGCCACCGGGGGACCCCTGGCCCCCGCCGGTCGTCCGCCGCCGCCTCCTGCGGTCCCCCGGCCCCGCTCCGGTGGTCCGCCGCCGCCACGGCGCCTGCGCCCCGCCACGTGGGCCCGGGCGACGTCGGCGGGATCTTCGGCGAAGGCCGTACCCCTGGGGGGCCCTCCGACGATCACACCGCCGAGATGCTCCGACGGACCCACATCGACGACGCAGCCATCGAGGCCCTCTTCACCGGCAACGGCGCCGGCGACGAGCCCGCCTCGCTGGCTGCGTTCGCCGCGGAGCTGCGTCGCATGGCGGACGGGCCGGTCCCGGCCCCCTCCGTGGCGCTGGCGACCATGCTGGCCGAGGGCCTCTTCACCGAGAAGGGCGACCTGCCGGTGACGGCAGCGAGCAACGTCCCCGGGCCTGCGCCGCAGGCGGCCGGACTACCGAAGTGGAGGACAAGGAAGATGATCGAGTTCCTGGCAGGACTGAGCGTGGCCGCCAAGGCGGCCTTCGGCGTCAGCATGGCCGCCGCCAGCGTGACGGCGGCGGGCGCTGCCGGGGTGCTGCCCGCCCCGGCCCAGAGCGCGGTGGCGACCGCCGTCGAGGCGGTGACGCCCTTCTCGTTCCCCGACGAGGCGGCCGACGAGGCCGAGTTCGGCGACCGGGTGAGCACCGACGCCCGTGACGGCGGCGTCGACGGCCGGGCCGTGGCCGACGATGCCATGGACAACGG
>JBOGHR010000586.1:0-1765 GCA_050744905.1 Acidimicrobiales bacterium | reverse complement strand
GGCCGTTGTGGCCCCCGCCGATCACGACGGCGTCGTAGACCCTGGTCATGCCGTGCTCTGCATCATCCCGCGTGGTTGAACGGCGGGTCAAGTCGGGATGAGGCGTCGCCGGATTTGATGCCGCAGGTGAGCGGGGGTAGACTGCCGCCCATGGCGGGCCGGCGCGCGACGGCTCGAGACTCGAGTTTGATGCGGGATTCAACATGACCGCGGGGAGCCCGTTCCACGCGCGAACCTCGGCCCTGAACCAGAAGCTGGCCTGGGAGGACTGGCAGGGCACCTTCGCGGCCTCGATGTTCGCCGACTTCCACGACATCGAGTACAACGCCATCCGCGAAGCCGTGGCTGCCATCGACGTCTCCCCGCTGTTCAAGTACCTGGTGTCGGGGCCCGACGCCGTCCGGCTCGTCGATCGGATCATCACCCGCAACGCCACGAAGATCGCCGTCGGCCGGGTCGTGTACACGCCGTGGTGCGACGAGCGGGGGAAGGTCATCGACGACGGCACCATCAGCCGATTCGACGACACCACGTTCCGGTGGACCGCCGCCGAGCCGAACCTCCGGTGGCTGGAGATGAACGCGGTGGGCCTCGACGTCGCCGTCGAAGACGTCACCGACGAGCTCGCCGCGCTGGCGCTCCAGGGCCCGCACGCCCGGAACGTGCTGGAGGCCGTCACCGGCGTGGATTGGTCCGACGTCCCCTACTTCGGACGCCGCCCCACCGCCATCGCCGGCATCGACGTCGACGTGACCAGGACCGGGTACACCGGCGACCTCGGGTACGAGCTGTGGATCCCCGCCGACCGGGCCGTCGAGGTGTGGGACGCGGTCTTCGAGGCCGGCGAGCCGTATGGGATCCGCCCCGTGGGGATGCGGGCCATGGACGTGGCTCGGGTCGAGGCCGGCCTGATCCTCATCGACGCCGAGTACACCGGCTCGCGGTGGGCCGTGTCGGCCGAGCAGGAGTACTCGCCGGGCGAGCTCGGCATGGACCGGCTGGTGAACCTGGACAAGGAGGCGTTCGTGGGGAAGCGCGCCCTCACCGCCGAGCGCGCGGCCGGCGGCCCCCGCCGGCGCCTGGTGGGGCTGAGCTACGACTGGGAGGGGATCGAGCGGGCCTTCGACGAGCACGGCCTGCCTCCGGCCCTGTCACCCGAGACGACCTCGGAGCGCACGCCCCTACGGCGAGGCGGGCGCCAGGTCGGCCGGGTCACGAGCCGGACGTGGTCCCCGATGCTGAAGCGGGTTGTCGCCCTAGCCTCGGTGGGCCGGGAGCACGCCGAGCCGGGCACCGCGCTGGAGGCGGAGTGGGACGTCGAGGGCCGCCGCCACCCCGTCGCCGCCACCGTGACCCCGCTCCCGTTCCTCGACCTCCCCCGCAAGCGCGCCTGACGGCTCAGCCGTCCAGGAGAGCCAGCACCTCGCCGAGGTCGCGGATCGAGTGTTCGGTGATCGGGCTCACCACGAGGATGGCCTCGTCGGCGCCGGCCTCGGCCAGGTCCTTGAGCCCGGCGGCGATCCGCTCCATGGTCCCGGAAAGCGGCGGCGCGTCCCATCGGTCCGGCCGCTCATCGGCATCCGGGGCCACCAGCACGCAGGCGCTCCGCTCGACCTCGTCCGGCGGTCGGCCAACCTCTTCCGAGATCGCGCTCACCCTCGAGTTGAGCGCGGCGAACCCCTCCGGAGTGTTGCCGTAGAGGTCATACCAGGTGTTCCACACGTCCACGTGCGGCAGCGTGGCCCGCAGCACTCGCTCGCCGGTG